>CAZADC010000222.1:0-6527 GCA_964483755.1 uncultured Planctomycetaceae bacterium
CTGTGGCGGCAAAAGCCCGCAGTGCACCATCGATGGCCGCAAGGTGAACACCGGCTATCGGTCGGACGCCCCCCTGACCCGCGGCGTCTCGTTGCTGGTCCTGGGCGCCGACCTGTTCGAAACCCTCGTCTGCAACCTCAGCGGATACGATGACGATCCCGACGCGGACCTGCCCGCCTGGGAGCTGGACCACCCGGAAGACCGCATGGATCAGACCTTCCCGTCCGGGCGCGTGGACCTCTACACCTGGCAAAGCCGCAGACTGGCGCTGGTTTCCGATGAGGACGCTGACGGAAATCCCGTCATCACGGCCCTCCATTTCGCCCAGGGACGAAAGCTCGACGCGAGCGACGTCTTCGATCCCATGAAGCCCTACGTCCGCTCGGAGAAGGAGGAATGGACAGAGCTGCGCCTCCGACCCGACCGGGCAGTCTGGCGGGATGCGTCGGCCCTTATCGCTGTAGCCGGTCACCCGGGCCGCCCTGCGGCAGCCGTGGAGTGGACCGCGCGGGCTCTGGATCGAGAGCTGCTGCCCGAAGAGCGGCAACACACGATCGCTACCTTCCGACTCCAGACCGAAGACAGGAGGCGCGCGAGCATTATTCTGTGGCGTCACGAGACGGTCCCGCTGCCCTTGGGATACCTCCGACACGCCGACTGGGTCGAGTCGCTCCAGCAGGCCGTCGACCGCGCCGAACACGGAGGGAAGGTCTTGCGGACGGCCGTCTGGGCTACGGGTCAACGTCTGCTGGAGCACACCGAGGGGGGCGGCGCCGATCGTCAGGACGTCGCGGCCTTCATGGACCACCTCAACCCCGAAAGCCGTTACTGGGCCCGGACGGGTCAGCACTTCCGCCGGCTGATGGTCGAGCTGCCCGGAGATCGCGACCACCGCGACGCCCGCCTCGCCGAGTGGACCGACACCGTGACCGCCACCGCCCGCTCGACCTTTCGCACCGTCGAGGCCGGCCTCGGCGCCTCGCCGCGAGTGCTCAAGGCGCTGCACGGGCGCGGCGGCGGATGGGCCGCGCTCAACTCCGGACTCAAGGAACTCAAACCCGAACCTTTGAAGGAGGCCGCCCATGAGCAATGACGCGTTCATCGACTATCTTCGGGGCCTGCAGGCCCGGGAGGACCGCGGCGCGCTGGCCGCTCTGCGCCGCGGGCTCGGCGAGCCGCCCGGCAGCGTCGCCGAGATGCACCCCCACGTTGCGCGGTTCTTCAAGAGGGACGACCCGCGCTGGACGTGGCATCGCCAGTGCCTCTATATCGTCGCCGCCCTCTTCGGCCGCCACCCCGCCCCGGGCGGGCGCGGCAATCTCGGCGACACGTTCCGCGCCATGGCCGACCAGGAACCCGGCGAGACGCCGCCGTCGCTCGAACTGCGACTGATCGCCCTGCTCAAGTGCCGACGGGAGGACCTGTTCGACCACCTACGCCAGGCGATCGGCCTGGCCGCCTCACGCGACGTCGCCGTCGACTACCGGCAGCTGCGCCGCGACATCGAACGCTGGGAGAGCGAAGACCGATGGGTCCAGCGGAACTGGGCCCGATCTTTCTGGGGGAGCGGCGCGGCCGCCCCGACGGACAACGAAACTTCAGCCGAAGGAGCAACGTCATGAAGATCGAACTGCACATCATTCAGAACTTCGCCCCGTCGTGTCTCAACCGGGACGACACCAACAGCCCGAAGGACTGCATCTTCGGCGGAGTCCGACGCGCCCGCATCTCCAGCCAGTGCATCAAGCGGGCGATCCGCAGATCATTCGCCGACGAAGAGCTCGTACCTGCCGACAACCTCGGCTGGCGGACCAAACGACTGGCGGAGGAGGTCGGCAAGCGGCTCGCCGACGAAGGTAAGGACCAGGCCGCAGCCGTCAAGGCGGCCGAAGTGATCATCGAGGGCCTGGGGCTCGGCCTGGACGACAAGGGACAGACCCAGTACCTGCTCTTCCTCGGAGAATCCGGCATCTCCGCACTGACGGATCTGTGCCGGCAGCAGTGGGACACGCTGGCGGAGCTGGCTGCGAAGATCCAGCAGGCCGAGAAGGATGACAAGGCCAAGGACGCGAAGAAGGCCAAGAAGGAAGCGCAGAAAGCGATCCCCGACGAGATTAAGGACGGCCTGCCGGCAATCCTCGACGGGTCGACAACGGCCGATCTGGCCCTGTTCGGTCGCATGCTCGCCGACAGACCGGGCGACAACATCGACGCCGCCTGCCAGGTCGCTCATGCCCTGTCGACCCACGAAGTCGAGATGGAAATGGACTTCTACACCGCCGTTGACGACCTGAAGGGCTCGGAGGAGGACGCCGGGGCGGGCATGATGGGCGTCGTCGGCTTCAACTCCGCGTGCTTCTACCGCTACGCGGTCATCGACCTCGACGAGCTGATCGCCAACCTCGACGGCGATCGCGAGCTTGCCGAAAAGAGCATCGAAGCATTCGTGCGGGCGTCCGTCAGCGCCGTGCCCAGCGGCAAGCAGAACACCTTCGCCGCCCACAATCCGCCGGACTTCATCCTCGCGGCCGTTCGACCCACCGGCCAGCCGCTCTCGCTCGCCAACGCCTTCGCGCGCCCCGTGCGACCTCGCAAGGGCGACGACACCGATCTGGTCCAGTCCTCCGTCAACGCCCTCGCCGAATACTGGTCCAGGGTCGCCCGTGTGTACGGCATCGGTGACGGCGGTGACGGCGGTGACGGCGGTGACTGCTCATACGTCGGCCTGACGGACCCGGACGGCGACGTCGACGGCTGGAGCAAGGCCGAGAGCTTCGACGCGCTCGTCTCCGCCGTCATGGCCGCCGTCCGGGAGGAGGGCTCGTCATGAGCGTCCTCCTGCTCCGACTCGCCGGGCCCATGCAGGCCTGGGGCACGCAGTCGCGATTCAGCATCCGCGACACCGGTCTGGAGCCCAGCAAGTCCGGCGTTATCGGGCTGCTGTGCGCCGCCATGGGCAAGCCGAGGGACGAATCCCTTCGCCCCGACCTGCCCGCCCTCTCGGACCTCGCCGACCTGCGAATGGGCGTCCGCGTGGACCGGCCCGGAACCGTCCAGACCGACTATCAGACGGCCATGAACGTGATGAAGGCCGACGGCAAGCGCCCGTCGCGCGAGGGCGACCCCACGTTCACCGTCACATCCACCCGCTACTATCTCGCCGACGCCGACTTCCTCGTCGCCCTCGAAGGCGACGACGCCCTGCTGACGCGCCTCGACTCCGCGCTGGCCGATCCCGTCTGGCCGCTGTTCCTCGGCCGTCGGGCCTTCCCGCCGACGATGCCCGTCCGCGTGCCCGAACCTCCCCCTACGGACCTCTCCCTCACGGACGCCCTCAAGAGCCGACCGTGGTGGGCCCGCTCGTCGCGCGACAGGCCCGACGGGCCGCTGCGCATCTGCGTCGAACAGCCGCTTGACGTCGGCGGAGACACCCGCAGCGACGTGCCGGTCTCGCTCCTGCCGCTGGACCGGCGCTTCACCGTGCGGTGCGTCCGCGACGTCGAGCTCTGGTCCGTACCCGACGAAAAGATCAAGGAGTGGCCGCCATGTACCTCGCCCGACTCGTGATCAACAACCACCCGTCCTGCCGCCGGGCCGTGGAGGACCTCGCCGACCCCTACGAGATGCACCGGACGCTCATGAACGCGTTCCCCGACGCCGATGACGGCGGGCCCGGCCGCGTGTTGTGGCGCCTCGAACCGCTCCGGCGCGCCCGGCCGGCCGCGGTGCTCGTCCAGTCCGAGGACGCGCCGGATTTCACTCCGCTCCGGGACGTGCCCGGCTACCTTCTCGCCGAGCCGCAGATCACCGAGCTCGGCGACCGCTTCCGCGCCTCGCTGACCGAAGGCCGCCTGCTGCGCTTCCGCCTGCGGGCCAATCCCACTGTCACCCGCGAGGGCAAACGCCACGGGCTGGTCCGCGACGAGGACCGCCGCAACTGGCTCGTCAGGAAAGGCGAGTCGGGCGGCTTCGAGCCGGTTGACTTCCTGCCGGCGCGATCGGAGCGCGTCGTCAGCCGTCGCAAGAGCGGCGCACGCCCGCAGACGTTCATCGCCGTCGACTACGAGGGCGTCCTCCGCATCACCGACCCCGAGCCCTTCTGGCGCTCCCTGACGGGCGGCGTCGGACCGGCCAAGGGATACGGGTTCGGCCTGCTGTCCGTCGCCCGCGCCTGAGCCGAACCGCCCGCCTGGGGTTTCGCGGACGACGGCTCAACTCCTGTCGGCGATCGGCCGATGATGCTCTTTGACAAGTCCATATTGATCAATGGAGCCCGGGGATGAGGAATCTGCAGGAGCTTCCGCGGTTCGCCGACAAGCTGAGCTACCTCTACGTCGAGCACGCGGCGATAGACCAGCAGGACAAGTCGATCGCCCTTCACCAGGACGACGGGACCACCGCCGTGCCCGCCTCCGCTCTGGCGGTCCTCATCCTCGGGCCCGGAACCCGGATCACCCACGCCGCAGTGCGCGCCCTCGCCGACAACAACTGTCAGATCATCTTCGCCGGTGAGCACGGCGTTCGCTTCTACGCCCACGGCCTGGGCGGATCGCGGCATTCCCGCAACCTGATACGCCAGGCCGCTCTCGTCAGCAACGAGATCACCCGCCTCCAGGTCGTCGTCCGCATGTACGCCATGCGGTTCGACGACCCGGTCGACACCTCCCTCACGCTGCAGCAACTCCGCGGCAAGGAGGGAATCCGCGTCCGCCAGGCCTACCGCGAGGCGTCCGAGACCTACGGCGTGCCCTGGACTGGCCGATCGTACAAGCGAGACAGGTGGGACCACGCCGATCCCGTCAATCGCGCCCTGTCGGCCGCCAATTCGTGCCTCTACGGGCTCGTCCATGCCGCCGTCCTCTCGGCCGGGTATTCGCCGGCGCTGGGGTTCATCCATACCGGCAAGCAGCTTTCGTTCATCTACGACGTCGCGGATCTCTACAAGGCCGACCTGACGATCCCGGTGGCGTTTGCCGTCGCGGGGCGCGGTTCGACCGACATCGAGCGGGAGGTCCGCCTGACCTGTCGCGACATCTTCCGGCGCGAGAAGCTCATGGAGCGAGTGCTCCCGGACATCGCCGCATGCCTGGACGTTCCGCCCGCCGACGCCGCGCTGCAGGACGAGTTCGCCGATGACGCGGCCAGGCCGGCCGCCCTCTGGGACCCCCGCCGCCTGCCGGCCGAGGCGCCCATCGGGAAGATCCTGAAACTCGACCCCGACGCCCTGCCCTCGCGAACCAAGGAGCGATCCGATGATCGTGATGATTCTGGAACGGGTGACGCCCTCCCTGCGGGGTGAACTGACCCGCTGGCTCATCCAGCTGAAGACCGGCGTCTTCGTCGGGCGGATGCCGGCGCGGGTTCGCGATCTGGTGTGGGAGAAAATCTCGCGTCGGCGGCGCGGCGGCGCAGCCCTCCTCATCCACTCGGCGGACACCGAGCAGGGCTTCGCCGTTCGTACGGCCGGGAAGACCAGCAAGGTCATGGAAGACTTCGAGGGCCTTTTCCTGCCCAAAACGCCCGTAAGTCCTTAGAATGCGTTCGGAAGTGCAGTGCTGTCCCCGCGCACGCGGGGGTGAACCGACGCGGAACGACTGGATGTCCTCGTAGGAGATGCTGTCCCCGCGCACGCGGGGGTGAACCAGTGGATGCGTAGATTCTCTAGTTACATCCGAGGCTGTCCCCGCGCACGCGGGGGTGAACCGGACGGCAGCGACAACACCACCATGACCGTCTCGCTGTCCCCGCGCACGCGGGGGTGAACCGCTCAAGGCCTGGAAGCTCACGTTCCCCGACGCGCTGTCCCCGCGCACGCGGGGGTGAACCGTTCGGATACCCCGCCGACGAGCCGTTCCGGGTGGCTGTCCCCGCGCACGCGGGGGTGAACCGGGCTTTACAACATGGCCGTTGGGGAAGGAGCTGCTGTCCCCGCGCACGCGGGGGTGAACCGCAAAGCCGAAACAGGGTAGATTAAACTACCCTGGCTGTCCCCGCGCACGCGGGGGTGAACCGTGGTCAAAGGTCGAGCACGGCGGAACGTGCTAGCTGTCCCCGCGCACGCGGGGGTGAACCGAAGGACGTGGAGAGCTTCGAGGAGTCCGACGAGGCTGTCCCCGCGCACGCGGGGGTGAACCGGGATCGGATTAACACGCTGATGAATAGGCTCGGCTGTCCCCGCGCACGCGGGGGTGAACCGCAGCAGACCACGCCGCGGGACAAGCAGCAGACGCTGTCCCCGCGCACGCGGGGGTGAACCGCGCGACCTCCGCGACGTGGCCCAGGCCGAGGGGCTGTCCCCGCGCACGCGGGGGTGAACCGTAGCGGCCGCGCAGCAAGCGGCGCCGCCGATGGCTGTCCCCGCGCACGCGGGGGTGAACCGCTGAGCCAAGTGCTGGACAACATCAAGACGGCGCTGTCCCCGCGCACGCGGGGGTGAACCGCCGGGGGCTTGCCGTCTCGTCACATCAATCTCGCTGTCCCCGCGCACGCGGGGGTGAACCGAACTGTGCCATCAGCCCCCCCCCCTC
>CAZADC010000223.1:0-3050 GCA_964483755.1 uncultured Planctomycetaceae bacterium
AGAAAACCCTTTGTTCATGCGGCCAAACGACGCTTCATTATACATGCATTGTGGTTCTCATCCAAGAAATCCGGGTTGATTTCGATGATGTCGCTCGTGCTCATAATGAGCGCGAACGTATCGCCACACCTTCCCCGTTACTCTCACAGCCGAGGGATTAGATTTGTGAGGATCAGAGCAGCCCGTCCCAGAAGGGCACCTCTCGCTTCAGCGCCATATAGAAGGCATGATCCGCCGGCGGCAGATCCGGGTCGCGGGCCAGTCCCTTCCTGTCCTTCGCCGCTGCGTCAAAGAGCGCCCGCACATCCGGAGCCGTGAGCTTCACGCCGGTGGCCCCCCGCATCCCCAGCGGCCCGAACGCCGGTCGCGTAACCGAATCCCAATTCGCGAACAGCCTGTAGACCAGAGCGCCCAGCGTGATCTTGACCTTCGCAGGCGTCAGGCGTCGCAGCGGTTCCCCGCTCAAGGCCGCGTCCAGACGCTTGATGACCGCCTTCCTGCCCGACTGGCGAGCTGCATGTACGTGCTGAGCAATCTGAGGGTCCCACAACGCCGAAGCGTCCAGGCGGAGCAGGTCTTCCAGTGCCTCCGTCGTTCCCTCAATGCGCGCCCGCCGTAACAGCCTGGTCGCGGGCACTCCGTACTCCAGCCAGCACGGGAACCCTACGTGGAGGAAGAACAGCACTTCCGGAATCGCCAGCCAATCCCCCTTCGTCTCCGGGCCGTATTCTTCGTCGCGGACATCCGCCCGGAGGCATTCCAGATGCTGCTCGTAGGCCGCCCTTGCCAACACCTGCCCTTCCCGGAAGACCTCCGCCATCCCACCCGGTCCGAGCTGCGCGAGTTCATCCCGCAGCTCGTCCACACCAGTGGTCGGCAGATCCTGCGCCCCTCCGACCAGCTGCCCGAAGGGCTTGGCGTCCCAGTCGCCGCCCAGCATGGTCCTTGCCGCTACGTCGATCACGCGGTGGTGATCCCGGTACAGCCGTAGCCACGTCGGAACGCTCGTCGGCGTCGCCAGGCCATCGAACGGGTCGACGCTCCGGGCCCGTCGGCACGCTTCGTAGCAGTCCTCCGCACCGACCGCCACGTCCTGGGCCAGCATCACCAGCGGCAACGGCCTTCCTTCACCCCATCGTTCGAGTTCCAGCATGGCACAATTCCACCCGATTCCGACTCTCAGAACAACCTTGTCGGCATCTGAATGAGCCTTTCCGGCTTCGCATCAGGACAACCTGACGGTGCCGACCGAACCGCGTGGGCAATATCGCGGCGTCCGCAGGGATTATCACGCGGGGACACCATCGCAGCGCCGCACGCCCTCCCTGTTGGTGACGAAGGGAGGGCGTGCTTGTGTGGAAGGTGGGAGGGGCGACCGCGGCCGATGCGACGCCCACGCCGGGCCGACAACGCCCGTCATGGCCATCGCGGGCCCGCTGGACAGGACGCAGCCGGACGCTCTGGAGAGGGGCGGCTTGGCGCTGCGTCAGGAAGCATCAGCAGCCCCATCGCCCGCAGCCGTTGCCGCACCCGCGGGCATCACGATTCAGGCGTGCCGCCTCCGGCGAAGAACCGCGACGGCGCCCATCCCGAGCAGCGCCAGCGAAGCCGGTTCGGGGAGGAGCACGTAGCTGGTGCCGGTAACGTCGGTGTACCCGCCGCCGGAACCTTCGACTTCAACAATGGGTTGATTGGCGAAGGTGTAGTTGCCGATCAGCGCGGTGCCGACGGTTCGCAAGTCGACGGTGGTGGTGTCAATCTGGTTGCCGATGCCGTCATACACGCGCACGATCGCGGCCGGGTCGCGGTTGCTGTGCGTGTTGAAGTGAATGCTCAGGTCATACGATGCGTTGAGGGGGAGGTCCGCGATGATCTGACCGGTATCGCCGGCGACATTGGACTTGAAAATGCCGCTGGCGCCGACCGATTTGTTGCCCAGATAGAAGCTCATGCCGGTCGGATCGGAGCGGAAGCGAACGGCATCGGCGACGGCCTCGTCGATATTGCTGTCATCGGGGTCGATGGCGAGACTCCCGCCGGTACCGGCGTTGAAGTCGTAGTAACCCACGCCCCACCATTGGCCGCCGGGCGCCGACTGGTCGACATAGACGACGTCGGAGCCCGTGGCGTGGGTGACGGTGACGTGCGTTTGGGTCGGGCCAATGGAGCTCATGTCCGTGGGCCACCACATTTCCACGCCCCAGACGCCTGAGGAAGCGAGGTTCGGGGTGAAAACGGCATTCGAAGTCGAGCCGCGCCCAAACCGGAGGTCCGTGTCGTACTGACCGGTCCTGCTCAACGTGCCCCAGTCGCCGGGGATTACCGCTTCAGCATCCTGGTTGTCGATGATGACATCGGCCGAGGCCGGCTGGACGATAGTGAAGCCGACCAGCAGCGAGGCAACGAACGCGGCCGACACGATCATGAGGGTGCTGGTTCTCATGAGACTCCTCCTCTGGCCAAACCGACATTTCCCATCTGGCCTGGCCCGGCTATGCCACCGGGCCGTCGCTCCGCTTCGAGCGGGTCGGGCACCTGAATGTCGGCACCTCCGTGAAACCGCTCAATTAGACCACATTTCAGGGGGGAGGGCAAGCGGTTTTCGAGATTCTCTCGTGCCTTAACCTTCAGCGGCGATGCGTCCGGGATCGGACAACCGTTCAAGTATTGATAATAATCAAAATAGGGCTCGTCCGTGACCACCCGCACCGCTCGCCTGCAAGGCCGCCGCAGCGAATCGTTCTAACCGTGTCCAGTCGCTCCGACCAGCGCAACGCCCACCAGGCCTGGAGCATCCGCATCTGGAGGGCGCTGAGCTGGCTGGAACGCAGTGAACAGGCGGACACAGAGGATCTGGAAGGGCACTTCCTTCCGCTGTGGATCGCCTTCAACGCCCTCTACGGCCGAATGGACGAGCAGGGGGGCGGGCATCGCCGGCGACCACGCCGGCTGGCAGGCGTTCCTGGCGTCGATCTTCGCCGCCGACGGCACCGATCGACTCGGCCGGGCGCTCTGGGACGAGCAGCTCGACGTGCTCCGCATGATCGAGA
>CAZADC010000223.1:3150-6495 GCA_964483755.1 uncultured Planctomycetaceae bacterium
CGACTCGGCCGGGCGCTCTGGGACGAGCAGCTCGACGTGCTCCGCATGATCGAGATCATGATTGACGCGGGCGTCGAGCACGACTGGGGCGAGATCTGCTATCCGCCCGTGGACCCCGGCGAGCGGCCGGCGCGGTCCTCGACATAGACCAATACAGGATGTCTGGAACACGGGAGCCGTCATGGCCAGAGGAGAGCCGCTGCTGCGGCAGTGGCAGCTGATCAAGACGCTGCAGGCCCACCGCTTCGGGATCGCTGCCGATGAGCTGGCCGCCCGTCTGGAGTGCGCCAAGCGGACGGTCCAGCGCGACCTGAACGTCCTGCAGGACTCGGGCTTTCCCATCAGCTTCGAGCAGCGGGACTTCGGCAAGAAGTTCTGGAAGCTCACGCCGGGGTTCATCGAGTCGGACAAGCTGGCGCTGTCGATGACCGAGATGGTCAGCCTGTACCTCAGCCAGCAGCTGCTGTCGCCGCTTTCAGGCACGCAGTTCGGCGACGGGCTCGCCTCGGCGCTGCAGAAGATCAAGGCGCTGCTGCCCGAACAGGCGCTGGGGCACTTCGCCGACCTCGACGGGGCCATCCTCGTCAAGACCCACGCCATCCACGACTATTCCGGCCAGGACAAGCAGATCCGCATCCTCAACGAGGCGATCCTCGACCAGCGGGTGCTGCGGATCACCTATCACTCGGCCAGCCAGGACCGCCGGCTGGTCACGCGGCTGCACCCCTACGGGATCGTGCTGCTCGGCGCGACGCTGTACTGCATCGGCTGGCTGGCCGAGTACGCCGAGATCCGCACGCTGAAGGTCTCCCGCATCCGCGAGCTCGAGCGGACCGACGATCACTTCGATCGGCCGAGGAACTTCTCCCTGGCGGCCCACACCTGCGGTGCGTTCGGCATCTTCCGCGGTCGAATCTTCGACACGGTGAGCGTGAAGTTCACCGGCTGGGCGGCGACGAACGTCCGCGAGCAGCGATGGCACCACTCCCAGAAGATCCTCAACGACGACGGCTCGACCGTCACGGCGGAGTTCGAGCTCAGCAGCACCGTCGAGTTCAAGCGGTGGATTCTCGGCTTCGGCCGCCATGCGACGGTGCTGGAGCCGGCCCAATTCGCCGAGGAGATTGCCGAAGAGATGGCCGAAGCGGGCAGGAACTACCGCGAAAGCCGCTGAGCGAGAAGTTTTTTCGGGGACGGGCGGGACCCAAGATGTGGGCCTCTCAGTCCGGCCGATCCTCCGCATCTCGATGGTATGACCGAATCTGTCATACCGCCCAGCCTTTGCTCCGCCCATCGGCTGTGACCGTCCCTGTCACAGGCGCGCGGGATACTTGCCACTGCGGGACCGAGACGCCTCCAACCCCCGCATGAAAGGAATCGATCATGACGCCCAGGCCGAACAGCAGACCCGACCAACAGCCCACGCTGGAGCCTTTCCTGAAGGCCGTCGAGATCGCCGACCCCATCGGCCACAGGAACCTGACGCTGGTGGCCCTGCGGGGTGCCCGTGCTTTCGCTCGGCGGCCAGCGCCGGCAGGCCGATCGAGCCGTGGCGGGCAGCGGCCAGGAGCGCCTTTCGCCTGCACCGTCGGACCTGGCGCGAGCGAGGTTCGCAGTAGCGGGCCATGAACTCATCCAAGGTAACGATCTCGCCGGTGGACGTGTCCCCGGCCGTCTCGGTGGGGGCGGCGCCTGACGGCGCGGCCTTCGCTCGGGGCGCTTCCTCTGCCGGCCAGTTGATTCTGACGCGTTCCATCGTCCCGGCCAGGAGCTTCTTGATGACACGGTCCAGCGTGCGTCCTTTCTC
This sequence comes from uncultured Planctomycetaceae bacterium, assembly GCA_964483755.1. Lineage (GTDB taxonomy): Bacteria > Planctomycetota > Phycisphaerae > SM23-33 > SM23-33 > CAZADC01. The sequence continues at coordinate 4,958 of CAZADC010000223.1, forward strand.
GTCCAGCGGCTTGACGACGAAGTCCACGGGAGCACGACGGTCCATTCCGATCGCCAGGCGCATGACGTCGACGGTCTCCTTCAAGCCCCGGGCCGCGTAATCGCTGATGACGATGACCGGGGGCGGGCACTTGAGCTTCCCCAGCCGTTCCAGAAAATTTTCCAGATTCTGGATGCGCGGGCGGCCATTGCGGGCTCGGGCGCGAATCCTGATGTCCGAGAGGACGTAGGCGTACGTGTCTGTTTTCAGATACCGCAGCGCCTCCGCCTGGCTACCCGCCACGTCCGAGTCATGACCGTCGATGAACGGCCAGTCGTAAAGCGTGTGGCTGCGGGCCTGCACGTACGGGCCGGCGTGGGCCTCGGCGTCGAACGTGGGATGCCAGCGTTCGGGCTGCCAGTCGGTGACCTTCCGGGGCGGGTCGGCGGCGACGGCTGCAAGCGAAGCAGCGAGCAGCACGAGGGGAACCCAGAAGAGCTTCCGCATGACGTGTCTCCGGTGAACCGGCATATGCGCAGTAGGCTCGGCCGACGAACGCCCTCGGCCTCCCCGATGAGCTTACCGTCGATCGGGCCGTTGGCAAGCACTTCCGCTGGCCGTGCTTCCGCTCGTTCCACCCGCTCGGAAACACCTGACGAAAAGCCCTTGCCGCCGGCACGGCTGTGGATAGAGTCGTTCGCAGGTCGGCGATCGGTCGTCGGCCGGGAAGCCGTGAACGCCGACGCAGCCGCTACGACAGAGCCGACCATGACCCCGCGTGAATGCCTCATCACTGCCCTCGATGGCGGCACACCCGACCGCACGCCGCTGTCGGTCTACGACTTCTTCCTCCGCCCGCAGGACCGCGAGCAATGGCAGCCGCTGGTCGACCGCGGGCTGCTGCCCACCCGGCACGTGCCGGTAGTGCAGGTCACCGAGCACGGGTCCGAGCGCTGGGAGGAGCAGCGCGACGAGGGCGGCTACCACTACCGGATATTCCACCTCCGCAACCCGGCGGGTCACGTCCAGAAAGTCAGCCGCAACGGCTGGCACTACGAGGACTGGATCAAGTCGCCGGCCGACTACAAGGTCTTCCAGTGGGCCGTCGAGCACAGCGAGCTGACGCCGGTCGTCGAGCCGTTCCAGCGGGCCGAGGCGGAGCTTGGCGAGTCCGGCCTGGCGATCGTCAGCCCCGGACGGACGCCGCTGATGACCATCAATCTCGACATCGCCGGGACGGAGCGGTTCTGCCTGGACGTGGCGATGGAGGTGCCGGAGCTGTTCGACCTGTACGACGCGATGAAGCGGCAATTCCTGGCGATCAACGAACGCGTGGCGGCCGGGCCGGGGCGGTTCGTCAAGTGGCTGGAGAACCTGACGATCGGCATGATCGGCCCGGCGCGGTACTGGGAATACCTGCTGAGCGTGTATCAGGAGGCGGCACCGGCCCTGGCGGCGGCGGGCAAGCGGGTGATGGTGCACTACGATGGCCAGCTATCGGTCATCGCCGACGCGATTGCCGACTCGCTCCTGCACATCATCGAGAGCCTCACCGAGCC
>CAZADC010000224.1:0-6185 GCA_964483755.1 uncultured Planctomycetaceae bacterium
AAGACCTATCGGCAATCCCGCCCCAATCTACCTACTCAAACGGGATGCACCCGCGAGGGGGCGTGGTGGCGCGGCATGCAGTCACGCCCTTTACGCACAAGTCGCGCCATCAGCAACACGGCTGGGATTTGCCTTGCCACGCGGGGTGTGCGTGCTATTATCAGGGCCTGACGGTATCCTGACGGGTACGCCGTACCGTCCGTCATGCACGCACGTTGTTCGAAGGAGTCACATGCCCAAGGGCGACACGATCGAGGTGGAAGCGATTGTCAAGCAGTCGCTTCCGAACGCCATGTTTCGGCTGGAAGTCGACATGGGCGGCAAGAAGCACGAGCTGATCGGACACATCTCCGGCAAGATGCGCCGTCACTACATCCGCATCACGCCGGGGGACACGGTCCTCGTCGAGCTGAGCCCGTACGACCTGAGCAAGGGACGGATCGTCTACCGCCAGCGCTGAGTCGCGCTGCTCCCGCCCGCTTCCCCGATCGCCGCCGACCCGACGCCGGACTCTGCGCGCGGATTCACATTGTGAACGGCGCCGTGCCCCGCTCGTCCACCTCGTAGCCCCACCGCCGGATGTATTCCTCGCCCGGAAGCTCCTCGTCGCCGCGGTCGTCGAGCCTCCGCTGGAGCAGGTCGTCGAGCTCTGCGCGCAAAGCGGCCGCGCCGTCAGCGCCCACGAGATTGTTCATCTGATACGGATCGGCGATGTTGTCGTACAGCAGCCATGGCCCGTTCAGCGTCCGCACGTGCGTGTGCGTGCGGGTCCGCACGCCGCGGTACTCCCGGCCCTCCGGGCGGGTGAACTCACCGAACGGGGAGATGCACTCCACCACGGCCGCGTCGTCAACGGGCGGCTCAGCCCCGCGGGCGTAGTCCGACAGGTCGGCGCCCTCGACCGTATCGGGGATTTCCACGCCCGCCAGCGACAGCAGCGTCGGCATGATGTCCGGGGCGTCGACGATCTTCTCGCTGGTCCGTCCGTCCTCACCCAGCCCGGCCGGGTAGCGCAGCAGCATCGGCACGCGGATCGACTCGTCCCACGGCTTCTGCTTCCGCGCCAGTCCGTGCGAACCGAGCATGTCCCCGTGATCCGACGTGAACAGCAGCACCGTGTCGCGCGCCAGTCCGGTCTCGTCCAGCGTGCGCAGCACGTCGCCCAGGCAGGCGTCCAGCGCGCTGACGTGGGCGTAGTACCCGGCGAGATCGTTCCGCGCCTCGGCCGCGCAGGACTCCGGCACGTTGGGGCGCAGTACGACGTCCTCCGGGCCGTACATCCGGCGGAACTGGTCGGAGGCGGTCTGGTAGGGATTGTGCGGCGGCCCCCAGGAGAGCATCAGCAGGAACGGGTCGTCGCCGGTTTCCTCGCGGAGGTAGCGGCAGGCCTCGCGGGTCTGGGCGGCGGCGTCGTAGCCGTCCCAGTAGAGCTTCTCGTCGCTGTCGTCGGCGTAGTAGGGCGAGCTGTTGTAGTCGTGCGTGCACTCCAGGACGCGCCAGAACTCGAAGCCCTGCCGACGCTCGGGCGGGATATACGCCGACCGACCGTGCCCGTCGAGGTGCCACTTGCCGATGTAGCCCGTGCGGCAGCCCGCCACCCGGCACGCCTCGGCGATGCTCGTCGCCCGGTCGCTCAGGCACAGGTCGTTGAGGAACACCCCGTGCGTGAGCGGGCGCTGCCCTGTGATGAGGCTCGCGCGGTACGGGCTGCACACCGGGCACCCGGCCACCGCGTGGGTGAAGTTCACGCTCCGCCCGGCGAGGCGGTCCATGTTCGGCGTGCGGACGGTGGGGTTGCCGGCATACCCGGTCGCCTGGGCGCGCATCTGGTCAGCGAAGACGACGACGATGTTGGCGGGGCGTTCGCTCATGGTTACGGATTCCCGGCGGGGTGGTTGACGTATCGGCGCTCGCGGAGGACGGACCGGAGCTCGCGGGCGTCGGCGACGGGCCCGTCGGTCTCGATCCAGAACCGCCCGACCATGTCGAGGGCGTGGACGTCGCCGGCGTGCACGACCGGCAGGCCCAGCCGCTCGCCGGCCTGAACGGCGCGCGCGGCGGGCTCGGCCTCGTGGTTGCACGTCCGACCTTCGATGGCGTCGGGCAGCAGCCCGTCGTCGAGCATGGCGTCCGCGCCCGGCCAGCGGAACGGGTGCGCGAGGACGGTCGCGTGCCCGCGCCGCCGCGCCATGTCCAGAACGACGGGCGGGTCGTCGGCGTGCTCCACGTAGGCCTCGTCGTTCGTGCCCAGCACGAGCAGGTCGGCCTCGTACGGGGCAATTCGCAGCTCCACGCCGGGATGGATCGCGATATCCGGCCAGGCGGCGCGCAGCGCCTCGAGCTCGGCGTCGGACCACATGGTCTGGTGCTCGGTGATGAACACGGCCTGGTAGCCGGCCTCGATCAGCGCGGGCATCAGCTCGTCGGCGGAGTTGACCGCGCAGCCGCTGTAGCGATTCGTGTGCAGATGGAGTTCGATCTTCATGGAGGGAGTATAACGGATCGGGGCAGCGGCGATGGCAGTTTGCGCCTGGTATCAGGCGGAGTGGTCCGCCCCCGCTTGATCTCTCGGATTACTGCACGTCCTCCGGCCCGGAGTGCTTGTAGATCCGCGTCTCGAGCTGGCGGAGGTAGGAGGTGAAGGACGACTCGGCGTCGGGGTCATTCTCGACGGCGTGGGTGGTCATCCAGATCTTCGCGTCGAGGTTGTCGAGGTAGTGAACGACGAAGGCCTCGGGGATCGCCGGCAGCTTCGGCGTTCCCCACTGGTATTCGCCGTGGTGCGAGAGGATGATGTGCTGCACCAGATCGACGAGGCGCGGGGGGAACTCCGCGCCCGTCTCCTCGGCGACGGCGCGGGCCTTCTCGGCCACCCAGATCGCCGCGATGGTGATGTGCCCGACGAGCTGACCCCGGTCGGTGTAGCGCACGGACGTCCCGGCCGACAGCTCTGCGCACTTGCCGATGTCGTGGAGGAACACGCCGGTCAGCACGAGGTCGGCATTGAGCTTCGGGTACCGCTCCAGCACCGCGACGGCCGACTTCGCCACGCCCAGCGTATGCTCCAGCAGTCCGCCGATGAACGGGTGATGCATCTGCATGGCGGCCGGGGACTTCTTGAAGGCCGCGACGAGCTGGCGATCCTCGACGAACTTCTTGATGAGCAGACGCAGGTTCGGGTCGCGCACGCCGCGCAGAATCTCGAGCAGCTCTGACCACATCTGCTCGACGTCCAGCTCGGTGACGGGCATGTAGTCGGCGAGGTCGACCTTGTCGGCGGGGACGGGCCGGCACGCGTCGATCACGAACTGGAGCTGCCCGCGGTAGTCCTCGGTGCGTCCCTTGACGTGCAGGAAGCCGTCGGTGGGGATCGAGTTGAAGATTGTTTCGGTCGCCTGCCACATCCTCGCCGACAGCGTCCCCGTCCGGTCGGCGAGCGTGCAGGAGACGTAGAGATCGCCGGAGCGCGTCGTCCGCAGGTCCTTGTCTCGGACGAGGAACACGTGATCGAGCGTCAGCCCCGGCGTGAGCTGGTTGATGAACTTCCGTTCGGCGTCCATGGGGACGATTGTATCCGACACGCGCTGCGGAGCAAGCGGACCTGACGCGATCATCACCCGTGGCTGGCGCCATGCTTCTCTTGGGAAGCATGTTCCAACCGGGATGCGACTCCGCCGCCGCGGGGCTCGTCTACTTCGTGCCGACAGCGTATCGCGCCATGCGGAGCGGGCGGCCGCGGAGCTGGGTGACGTGATAGTTCAGGAGCCGATTGACCCCGGCCGCCTGTTGGTCCGGCAGCGCCGCCCGGCGGCCCGCTTCGGCGGCGGCGACGCTCCGCAGTCCGGCCAGCGTCGCGGCGTCGAGGGCGTGCTTCTCGGCCACGCCCGGCTCGCAGTCCGCGCAGAGCAGCCCGCCGTCGCCGCTGGAGAAATACACGCCGGACTCCCGCTCGCCGATCTCCCGGCCGCAGGCGCTGCAGTGCGTCAGGTCCCCGAGGAGTCCGACGCGCTTCAGCAGACGCCACTGGAAGTAAGCCAGCACGGCGGGCGCGGGGGCGTCCGGCTGGGCGAGACGTGCCAGAGCGTTCACGAGCAGGTCGTAGATTTCGGGGTGCGGGTCGCCCTCGGCGAGCATGGCGGCCGTCAGCTCGAGCATGTACAGCCCGGCGTGCAGGCGCCGGACATCCCGCCGGAGACCGGGATGCGTGGAGGATTCGCTGAACTCGATCAGCGTGCCGAGCCCGCCGGAGCGGGAGTCGGTGAACACGAGGTCGCCGCGGCTGAACAGGTCCAGCGCCCCGCCCGACTTGCTCTTCGCCCGCTTCGACCCCTTGGCGAGCAGGCGCACGACGCCTTGCCCGCGCGTCAGGAAGTGGACGACCTGCGAGGTCTCGCTGTAGTCGACGGTCTTGAGGCAGATGGCCGGCTCACGGTGCCGCATGGCGTCATTGTAACGCAAGCCGGCGGCGTCCGCTCAGCGTCCCTCGCGGGCGACCTCGACCAGCGCGAGGATGTTCTCGACAGGCACGTCGCCCTGGATCGACTGGGCGGGCGAGAAGATGTACCCCCCGCCGCGACGCAGCAGGTCGCGCACGCGGCGCGCCTCGGCCGCGACATCGCCCGGCGTTCCGTACGGCAGCGTCTGCTGCGTCGAGATGCCGCCCCAGAAGGTCAGCTCCGCCCCGTGGTTCTCCTTGAGCGCGGCGACGTCCATCGCCTCGGGCTGGACGGGATTGAGCACGTCGAGGCCCATCTCGACGAGCCGGGGGACGAGCGCGGTGATGTCTCCGCACGAGTGGACCCACACGTCCTTGCGGTAGGCGTGGATCAGGTCGTACTCCCGCTGTTCGCCGGGGCGGATCATCTCGTCCCAGACGTCCGGCGAGATCAGCGGCCCGCGCTGGGAGCCCCAGTCGCTGCCCAGCAGCACGCCGTCGATCTCCTCCAGGGCGAGGAAGTTCTCGAGCATGACAAGGTTCTTCTCGACGATCGTCCCGTGCAGACGGCGGGCGAAGTCGGGTTCGGCGCCGATGTCGGCGAGGAGGTTCTCGAACCCGCGGGCGAAGTAGGCCTTCTCGAAGTGGCTGCCGTAGATGCGGACGAGAAAGTACTTGTCCGAGGCGTCGCGGGCGGCCTTGACGTTATCGGCCAGGTTGTCGTACGAGCCCGTCCCGATCACCGTCGGACGGCTCGTCGGCGGGTCCATGCCCGACCACTCCGGGCCCAGCTCGTGCCACCGCCACCACGGGACACCGATCGTCTGGACGTCGTTGTCGACCCAAGCGCCGACGTCCTCGGCGCCGAGCGCCTCGCTCAGCAGGGCGACGGCGTCAGCCGTGAAGTCGATCGCGTACGGCACGACGGGCGTTTCCTCGTGAGCAATCGCGGCCTTGACCAGCTCCCGTCGGTTCATCTTTCGTCCCTCGTCTCTCTGCGTTGGCGACGGATAATCTCCACGGATTTCGCGGGCTCGAGCACCTTCACGTCGCCGGTCGCCCCCGGCGCCTTCGTTCACCCGTTGCGAGTCATGCGCCGGCTGCCGCGGGGCGCCTGGAAGCGGCTTATCTTACGCACCGGTCGGCCGCATCGCCAGCGGGCCCGGCAGCACAGGGAACGATCGCATTGTCTGTGGATCGGGGGAAGAAATTCTCGACGACCTTGACCATGGTCTTGTTGCCCGAGGCGTTGAAGCGCGCATGATAACATCGGGCGTCAAGGAAGCGGGACGTCGCGCGACGATCGGACTTTGATCAGGGAGCGACGCCATGGTTGTGTTCAGGTCTTCTGCGGAGAATCGACATGACGGACGAACGGCTACTGTTTGACATTCACCTGGACACCGAGGCGCACGCGGACGTGCCGGAGCTGGCGCCGTGGAAGCAGTTCGCGCTGGACCCGCAGTGGCGCGGGCCGTGGCTGACGGCGGGAGACGTCAACGGCGACGGCCGCTGTGAGCTGGTCAACGCGCTGGCCTGCGACCACGACGACGTGCATCATACCGTGGCGGTGTCCGCCTACAACCTGGACGGGGAGGTGCTGTGGCGGTGGGGCGATCCCTCGCGGGGCTGCAACGCGCTGCACAGCGACGTGGCCTGCCAGGTGTACGACTGGGACGGCGACGGCGTGCCGGACGTCGTGGCGGCCACCGACACGCACCTCGTGGTGCTCGACGGGAGAACCGGCAGT
>CAZADC010000224.1:6195-6494 GCA_964483755.1 uncultured Planctomycetaceae bacterium
AGCGGCTGGCGATTCCCCACCACGCCGGCGACTGCATCACCTTCGCGCGGCTGGACGGGTCGGACCAGCCGGCCGTGCCGCTGGTGAAGGACCGCTACTGGAACGTCTGGGCGCTGGCGCGCGACGGCAGCATCCGCTGGCACTTCCGGGCGCCCGAAGGGCAGCGGACGGCCCACCAGCCGTATCCGGTGGACCTCGACGGCGACGGCAGGGAAGAGGTAGTGGCCGGGTTCTGCGCTCTGGACCCCGACGGCGCGGTAATCTGGAGCCTGGAGAGCGCGGACATCGACTGCAGCGCC
>CAZADC010000225.1:0-6490 GCA_964483755.1 uncultured Planctomycetaceae bacterium
CTGTGCGAACGCCCCGGCGGACGTCGGCCGGCGTCATCTGCGCCGCGGTGCAGTCGCAGTACAGGATGGCTCGTCGCGCGGGCATCAGTGTGTCATTTCCCGATGCAGTAGAGCTTGTCCAGGGCGCGGATGTACATCCGCTCTCCCTCGAAGATCGGGCACGTGCGGAACTTGCTCAGCCGATTCACGCCGACCTTCCCGAACGTCCGTCCGGGCTTGACGACGGTCGTCTGCCCGGCCTCGTTGCTCACGAAGATGTGCTCGCCGGCGAGTGTGGGGCTCGGATAGCCGGTGGGCCCGCCGAGCTTCTCCACGTAGACCAGCTCGCCGGTGTCGGGCTCGACGGCGATCACGACGTTCTTCTGCGTCTGGGCGTAGATCAGCCCGTCGACGAACAGCGGCGAGGCGTAGTAGCGGTCCTGGAGCCCCTTGTCCTTGGGGAATTGCTTCTCCCAGACGATCTGCGGCTCGAAGGGCTCGGGCTTGTCGGGCAGTCGGACGGCCTTGGCCTGCCCGTTGGCGCGGGCGACGAAATAGGCCACGCCGTCGTGAATAAGCGGGGCGTTGTACTCGAGCGCGGCGTTGCAGGAGGCGAGCTGCTCGCCGTCGGAGGCGCGGATGAAGTCGCCGTGCGGGGTGACGATCAACGCGTCGTCGCCGCAGGGAACGGCGACCGGGCTTCCGAAGTGCACCTTGCCCGGCGTCCGCCAGAGCTCTTCGCCCGACTCGACGTCCAGCGCGACGACGTCGGTCACGTGGAGGATCAGGCGATCGCCGATCACCAGCGGCGAGGCGCTGTGCCCCCACCCGGCCCGCGGCTTGTCGACCATCCGGATCCACTGCCGCTCGCCGGCAAGGCTGTGGCACGCCGCCACGCCGAGCCCGTAGAGGACGTACACGTTCTTCCCGTCACTGACCGGCGTGGCGCTGGCGTACCCGTTGGTCCCGTGCGTGGACGGCTTGAGGTACTCCTTGTACGGGTTGAGCTCCTGGTTGAGCGCCTTGAGCTGTTCGCCCAGCTCCGCCTCCCGACTCTTCAGCTCGGCGAGCTTCTTCTCCTCCTCGGGGGAGGGCTTCGTCTCCGCGCCGGACTCCTCGGCCTTCTTCTCGGCCTGGGCGCGGTTCTTCTCGATCTTCTTGATCTCGCGGCGGACCTGGTTCCGCTCGCGGTGGACCGGGTGCATCTTCTTCTGAATCGCCTCGCCCGCCTCCATCTTCTCGATGTGCTCGGGCTCGACGAACGTCTCGTAAGAATTGTCGGCCTGCCAGAGCAACTCGCCGCTCGCCTTGTCGTAGCAGTACAGCTTCGCCGGCTCGCCGGTGACCACGACGCGATCGCCGACGACCACCGGCGTGGCGTTGCTTCCCGACGGCGTATCCGCGGCCCAGACGACGTTCTCGTCGCCCGACCACGTCAGCACGGGATCGGCATCCGGGTAGCGCCCGGTCCCGTCGCCCCGCCATCCGATGCCTCCGATGAGGGCGGCTTGCAGGGCGACTGCGGCTGCGATGACCTGCTGCATGCGAGAGACTCCTCTTCCTTGACGATCGTGACTGTTATGGACTGCATCGCGCGGCTACTCGGCGCCGACGTCCAGGCACACCAGCTTGCCCTCGTGGCTGCGGCAATACAGGCGGCCGTCGTTGAGGACCGGGATGTTCCACCACTTCCCGCCGCCGAGGCGCGTCTTTGCCAGCGGCGCGTAGGACTCCGGGCTGAGCTTCGCCACCTCCAGGTCGCCGCGGCTGCCGAGCATGACGAGCTTGCCGCCGACGACGATGAACGATCCAGACCCGCGCGTCGTCCACTTCTCCTTGCCCGTGGCGAACTCGATGCACTTCATCGATCCGCCGCCGACGTTCCCGTCGTGTCCGTACAGGTCGCCCTTCCACAGAATCGGCGTGCTGAAGTGGCTGCCCATGACCTTGCTGCGGTAAACCTCCTCGAGTGCGTCGCCGGTGAATTCCACCAGCGCGCAGCCGGTGCCGTACCCGGACGTGATGAAGATGCGGTTCCCGGAGACGACCGGCATGGAGGCGTTGACGTCGTAGGCCGTCTTCCACTTGAAGGAGGCGATTTCCGTGCCGTCGGCCGGGTCGAGAATGACCAGTCCGGGCGCGTTGAAGATCGCCAGGCGCGTCTCGCCGTCGTGCTCGAAGGCGACGGGCGAGCTGTACCCGGCCTTGTAGGGTTCGGACTTCCACGCGGGCTTTCCGGTCTTCAGGTCGAGGGCGACGACGGGCCCGACGTCGACGATCAGCCTGTCGCCCAGAACGAGCGGCGAGCAGGCAAACCCCCACCCGCCGGGCTTGCCGCCGAAGTCCTTGCGGGCGTCGTGCGACCACTGCCGCTCGCCGCTCTCGGCGTCCCAGCAGAACAGGTGTCCCTGGATGCTCAGCGTGTAGACCCGCCCGTCGTGGACCGTCGGCGAGCATCGCGGGCCCGGGTGCTGTCCGCCCGAGCAGGGGTACTGCTGCGACCACTTCACCTCGCCCGACGCGGCGTCCAGACAGTAGACGGTGTCGGTGTTGTCGGCGTTGCCGATCACGAACGCCCTGCCATAGGCGAAGGAGGGGTTGGAGTAGCCCCGCCCGATCTCCCTGCTCCACACGACGGCCGGGCCGTCCTCGCCCCAGTCGGTGCTGACTTGGGCGTTCGGGACGATCCCGTCGCGCCCCTCGCCGTAGAAACGGCTCCAGGTTTCGGCATCGTCGCCTTCGGCGGCGACGGCGAGGTACCCGGCGGACAGAACGAGGCAGACGGCCGTCAGGACAAGCAGGGCGTAGCGTTTCATGGCGTCCTCTCCTGGTGCGAGCAATATCCGTCCGACGGGCGGCGCGCCCGGGACCCGGACGGCGGAAGAAGCATCCGCAAGCGGTATAGTACACCGGCGGGACGCCGGGGCGAAACGCCTTGGCGTTGGACGCCCCGCCGGCGCACAATTACACTTTGAGTATATAACTATATCCGGAGAGCGCTAAGAGTCAAACCCCTTCGCCCATGAAACGCCGCGAAGACAAGCTCGCAGGGGTCATCCCCGTTCTGGTCGCCGCGGCGGCCGTCGCAGCGATCGCCGTCTGGCTGCACGGGCGCGAGAGCCCGCGCGACCTGGCGCTCCGCGTGCCGGTCGAGTACGAGCTTCCGGAGGCGACCGCCGAGACCGAGCCGGCGCTGCCCGGTGCGCTGGAGACCTTCGACGCCTCCGCGGCCGACCTGCCCGGACGGTGGGACCAGTTCCGCGGGACGGGGCGCGACGGCATCGCCGACACCGACGCCCCGCTCGCCGTCGCCTGGCCGGACGACGGGCCGGCGACGCTCTGGACGCTGGGCGTCGGCGAGGGGTACGCCGCGCCGATCGTCGTCGACGGACGCGTGTACCTGCTCGACTACGACATGGACGCCCAGGCCGACGCGCTGCGGTGCCTCTCGCTCGCCGACGGCGCCGAAATCTGGCGGCGGTCGTACCCGATCCGCATCCTCCGAAGTCACGGCATGAGCCGGACGGCGCCGGCGTACGCCGACGGGCGCGTCGTCACGCTCGGTCCGAAAGGCCACGTCATGTGCGTGGACGCCGTGACCGGCGAGTACCACTGGGGCATCGACCTCGTCGGCGAGTACGGGACGAAGATCCCCCCGTGGTACGCCGGGCAGTGCCCGCTGATTGACGACGGGAAGGTCATCCTCGCCCCGGCGGGTCCGGACGCGCTGATGGTCGCCGTCGACCTGGCGAGCGGCGAGGTGCTCTGGACCGCTCCGAACCCGCACGGCTGGAAGATGTCCCACGCCTCGATCATGCCGATCAAGCTCGCGGGGCGGCGAACGTACGTGTACCCCGCCGCCGGCGGCGTCGCGGGCGTATCAACGGACGGCGAGCTGCTCTGGGCTACCGACGCCTGGAAGATCAGCATCGCGACCGTGCCCAGCGCCGTCGGCCTCGGCGACGACCGCGTCTTCCTGACCGGCGGGTACAACGCCGGGAGCATGGTAATGGAGGTCCGCTCCGAGGACGGCGAGACGACGGCCGGGGAGGTCTACCGCATCGCCGCCGATACCTTCGCCTGCGAGCAGCAGACGCCCATTCTCTACGAAGGCCGATTGTACGGGGTGCGGATGGACGGGCAGTTCGCGTGCCTGGACCCAGCCGCCGGCGGGGTGCTCTGGACCAGCGGGACCGACCGGCGGTTCGGGCTCGGCGGGTACATCCTCGCCGGCGGAATGTTCTACGTGCTCGACGACGAGGGCGCGCTGACGCTGATCGACGCGTCGCAGACGGAGTATCGCGAGTTGGCGCGGGCGGACGTGCTGGACGGGCACGAGGCGTGGGGCCCGCCCGCGCTCGCGGCGACGCGCCTGCTGGTCCGCGACCTGACCACGCTGAAGTGCCTCGACGTGGGCGCCGGCGGGTCGCCTTGATCCGCGCGCCCGCGATCGGGTGTAATGGACGTACGAATCGACCGGCCGCCCCCCGGCCGCGACAGGACCGATCATGACAAGGGCTTCCGGAATCTCGATCGTCACCGTGCTGGTCGCCGTCATCGTGGCGGCGGGTGTCGTGGCCGGCGCGATCGCGCTGATCGGCGGAGACCGCGACGGGTCGGGCGGCAGCGGGCTGAGCGACGAGTTCACCTACGACGTCAGCAGGCTGGGGCGCATCGAGCCGGACCGCGTCGGCTATCGGCAGGCGGGGGAAATCCCCGTGGAGTTCGACGAGCCGCGCGGACTGGCGATCGGACCCGACGGCGCGCTCTACGTTGCAGGCGACACCGCCGTCGACATGCTTTCGCCCGACGGCGGGACGCAGCGTCGCATCGAGCTCGACGCCGAGGCACGGTGCGTCGCCGTCGCCGCCGACGGGACGATCTACCTCGGCGCGGGCGATCACGTCCGCGTGATTGACGCCGACGGAAGCTCAGCGGACTGGCCCGCCCCCACCGAGCGGGCGCGCGTGACGTCCATTGCCGCCGCAGGCGACGAGGTGCTCGTCGCCGACGCCGGCAGCCGCGTCATCTGGCGATACGCGCCGGGGGGTGAGCGGACCGGCGCGATCGGCCGCGCCGACGAGCAGCGGGGCATCCCCGGCATCATCGTCCGGGCGCCGCACCTGGACGTCACCGTCGGCGAGGACGGACTGATCCGCTCCACCAACCCCGGCCGCTGGCGGGTGGAGACGTACACGCGCGACGGGGACCTCGAACTGAGCTGGGGCGAGCCGAGCATGGAGGACATCGCCGGCTTCTGCGGGTGCTGCAATCCGACGGACATCGCCGTCTTCCCCGACGGGCGCGTCGTCACGGCCGAGAAGGGCCTGCCGCGGATCAAGCTCTATGACGCCCACGGCGAACTGCTGACGGTCGTCGCCCCGACGGAGCGGTTCGAGGACCGCACGGAGGGGATGGACCTGGCGATCGACGGGGACGGACGCATTCTCGCACTGGACCCGGTCGCGCGGGTGATTCGCATCTTCAACCCGAAGGAGCCGTCGTGACCGATCAGCCGACGAGTCCGTCTGACCCGCAGACCGACGCGCGGGTCTCTCGCCGCGAGGCGTTCCGCCGGATCGGGCGCATCGCCGCCGGCGGCGCCATTGCCGCTGCGGCCGTCATTCTGGGGCGCCGCAGCGCCCACCGCCCCGACGGCCAGACGTGCATCAACGAGGGCGTCTGCAGCGGGTGTAGCGTCTTCGACGACTGCGGGCTCCCGCAGGCGCTGTCCGCGCGGCAGGCGAAGGCGAAACGCAGCCCCGCCGATCCTAAAGGCTGACGGCGTCCGCCGCGGGGGCGCCCGAGCGAATCTCCACCGCATCGACGGGGCACACCTGGCGGCAAGTGTCGCAGCGGATGCAGAGTTCCGGGTCGATTTCGTGCGTCTCGTACGGCGTCATGGGGATCGCGTCGGCCGGGCAGTGCCGGGCGCACAGCGTGCACCCGATGCACTCGTCGGTGATCTCGTAGCGGACCAGCGCGGCGCATGACCCGGCGGGGCACCGACCGGCGACGTGGGCCTCGTACTCCTCGCGGAAATGCTCGAGCGTGGAGAGCACGGGGTTCGGGGCGGTCTTGCCCAGCCCGCACAGACTCGACTTCCTGATCTGCCCGGCGAGCTCTTCGAGGCGTTCGAGGTCGCCGTCGCGCCCCTGCCCCGTGCAGAGGCGGTCGAGAATGTCCAGCATCCGCCGGGTGCCGACGCGGCAGAAGGTGCACTTGCCGCAGGACTGATCCTGGGTGAACTGGAGGAAATAGCGTGCGATCTCGACCATGCAGTCGTCCTCGTCGAGCACGACCATCCCGCCGGAGCCCATGATCGCCCCGGCCTCCTGGAGCGCTTCGTAGTCGACCGGCGTGTCCGCGCGCTCCGCCGGCACGCACCCCCCGCTCGGCCCGCCGACCTGCACCGCCTTGAACCGCTTGCCCCCGGCAACGCCGCCGCCGATCTCGTCGACGATCTGCCGGATCGTCACGCCCATCGGCACCTCGATCAGCCCGCCGCGGG
>CAZADC010000226.1:0-6490 GCA_964483755.1 uncultured Planctomycetaceae bacterium
GGGTATCCTTTCCCGCTGAAGACCGACGCCTTTGCACGGCGTACTGAATAATGCGAGCCAGGCCGGCTTGAGAAACCATCGTCAAGCACGCCGTCCGACTCGTGCAGCGCTTCGCCCGACGCGTCCGCAGCCGCAGCATCGCGAACGTCGGCTCAATCGGTTGTGAGTCCGCCGGTGTCCCGCGCGTCTCCGGAATCTCCGTCGCCGTGCGATCGGGCGTCGGGTGCTTCCTCGGGCCAAGTGAACGCATCCTTCGTGAACACCGACAGCAGAATCTCGCCGTAGAGCTTTCGTGAGCGGTCGTGCACGGCGTAGATCGTGCCGTCGGGCGCCACAGCCGCGTCGGGGTAGCTGACGCTGAGCCGCTCGTCGAGCACGAGCGGCAGGCTCCACGTGGCCCCTTCGTCGCGCGACAGGCGCGCCACGATCGCGGTTCGCTTCTTGGGGTCGGGGCTGTTGATGAGCAGCCATTGCCCGCCACTGAGCCGGCGAATGTGGAAGCGCGACCCCGGGTTCGTGATCTTCGTCGGTCCGCCCTTTGACCACGTCTTGCCGCAATCCTGCGACTCGCTCCGCCAGATCACGCCCGCCTTGCAGCGGATGTACATCACCAGCGACTTGTCCTTGCGCTCAACGATCATGTTTTCGCCCGGGGCCCACCCTGGCGCCTCGACCGCACCGTGCAGGGCCCAGGTGCGTCCTTGATCCGTTGATATCCCCACCCCCTGGAACCGTCTCTTGCCCGGCCACTTCTGCGATTGCGGCACATGCATCGCCGGCATCACCCATTCGCCGGTCGAAAGGGCGATCGGCTTGTTGATGGCCTTCGCATGATGGCCTTCGAAGCCGACGCGGAATTCGTCGCTCCACTTCAACTCCGACGCGTCCGGGTCGGCGCACGTCCGCGCGAAAACCCCCTGCAAGCCGGCCCCCGGATTGCTTCGGTTGTATATCAGCCACAGCTGGCCGTTGGGCGCGATCCACAGGGTGGGGTCGTAGGCCCGGGCGCCGTCGAGCCCCTCGACCACCTTGACCGGCTTGGCGAACGTCGCGCCCCCGTCTTCGCTGGTCGTCAGATAGATCACGTTCTCGGGCAACGGCTCCTTGTCGCCGCCTGAGGAAAACACCACCAGCAGCCGGCCCTTCTTCGTCAGCTCAATTCCCGGGATTCCCGCCCACTTCTCGCCGATCCGCTTCTTCGTCGACACGATCCGCTTCAGTATCGGACCGGGTGCACTCGCGTCGGAGGAAGGGGTCTTGCGTTCTTTCGTCGCTGGCGTCTCCGGCTGGGCCGCCGTCGCCTGGCGTTCCTTCGCCGCCGGGCCCGTCGGCCGTTCCGCGTCAGAAGCCTTCTGTGTGGTCGCCGGCATCATCACCAGCCGGAACCCCACGCCGCTGTCGCGGTGGGTCCTGCCATACCTGCGACGGACGGAGCACACCGTGTTGACCGCGCCATGGCGGTCCAACGGCGAGCCGCGGTGCCAGGAGCCGCCACGCATGACGCACTTGTCGCCGATGGCATCGGACGTCAGCTCCCAGACGTTGCCGCCGACCCCGTAGAGCCCCCAGTCATTGCGGCCGCTCTTCTCGACCGGACATGCCACGGCGAAGCCGTCATCGTAACCTTCGATCCATCTATCCCAATGGGCAAAGCTCTTGTGCCCCGTCTCATCACGGTAGTTCCCGTATGCGGGCGGCCAGTCGTTACCCCACGGGAACTTGCGGCCATCCCCGCACTGGGCGTACGTGGTCCACTCATTGCCGTCCGGCAGGCGGACGACGTGGCCCGCGGGCAATTGCGCGGCGGCCGTCCTGGTCACCCACTCCGCAAAGGCGACGCCCTCGGTGTAGCTGACGTAACACACCGGCAGCCGGTTGCCGTCAAGGGACTGGGCTTTGGCCGTGCCATGCCCACTGTACTCACGGCTGGAGTGACGCGGCTTGAACCGCCGGTACTCCTCGTTGGTCACTTCGTACTTGCCCACCCATCCCTTGATCACCTCGATCCAGACGAACTCCATTCTCACCTTGGCCCCGAGATCCAGGGCCATCTCCTTGGCGGGCGCCGTCTCAGAGCCCGTCGCCGACGGCGTCAACTGGGCCTCCGCCGGACGGCCAGGAGACGTCGCGGCCGGGCCTGCCGCACGGGCGGCGGCCCCGGCTCCGCATGCAAGGAACCCGATCGCAAGAACAACGATCTGTGTCGTTTTCATTGTGTTTCTCCGTAAACGTTCCGAGTCTTGTGGAACGAAATGGCCGCGCGGGCCCATCTGGCGGCAGGCGACAACCGGGCCGCCGGGCCCGGCTGCCAGTTCCGTCGTCTCGATGCCACCGGCGGACATAGTGACGAGGCAGATGCGCTGCTGGGGCGGCCCGGCCACACCGTCCATCCAGGCCTCCAGCGTCGCGCCCTCGCGGAGACCGTCGCCTCGCTCCTGCGCCACGTCGGGCTTGGCCTCGCGGAACGCCAGGTCTCGGTCGGGTCGGACCAGCGCGCCGGCATACCAGGCGTCGCCCGCTCGGCCGGCGGATACCTCGAAGCCTTCGGCAATGCAGAACGTCACGTCATTCACTCAGAATTCCTTTGCTTCTGCAGGCCCAGTTGCCGGTCATTGCCGTTGGACCACGCCGTACAACAGGCCATCCAGTTTGAGTCCAGACCGGTCCACTCGAAGCTGATACACGTGTCGGCCGCTGTCGGACGCGTGCGGGCCACCATCACTGCCAGTGCGTACACGATTCGTCGCATATCCGGACCGCAACGCCCTGCTCACAATCGGCATCGGCGGTGCTCTCGGCTTGCCAGGCCTTCCAGCAGGCGCGCATCCACGCCGTGAAATCCCGCGGAGAATCCGCGTAAAGTCGCCGGCCCAACGTGTGCGAGAGAGGCCGGATATCCACCTGGCGCTGCCGGATCAGCTCCACGATGGTCTGGACGTCCGCCTGACCACCGAACCGCGACGGTTCGCCACATATCACACCCCGGAGCATCGAAAGGTCATGATGCTCCCCCAGCAGATCGGTCAGGCGATGCATCTCCCTGCGCCTGGCCTTCATAAGCGGCGACCAGATGTTCTGCAGAATGCGGACCTGATAGCGGTGGTACTTTGCCCGCTTGCGCCAGTCATGATACCCGGTCGCCAGAGATGCTTCATCTTGCGAATCTCTCCGATCGGCGAGCTTCCGCATGGCCTTTCGGCCGCGCCTGTAGGTCTTGGTAAGCCCGTCCGCGGCGGGTTCGAATCCCGACCCGGAGACCGACCAGGCCTTCACGCGTTTCCTGGCGTCCTGAAGAGCTTCGATCACTTCCTTTGCCGCGGCATCGATGTCAGAGCCGGCCGTCAGCTCGTCGCGGCGCCCAGTCAATGCATCTGCGATGCGGCCAAACCGTTCCGTCTGCAACGGGTCCGGGAATACGTCGCGCAGCTTCGCATAGGTCTCGACGATCACCTCCATATCCCGGGCCGGCGCCAACCGTCTGCCTGCATCCCGGTAGAAGGCATTCTCCTCCTTGTACGTCTCGCCGATCGCTCCGCGAACGAGACGCAGCGCAGCCCGGATCTTCTTGAAGCGCTTACGGGCCTGGTGGACGCTTTCGTGAACGTCGAGTTCCGGATCGGCGAGTTCCTTGGAGGCCCTGTCCAGCTGTTGCCGGACCAGCCTCTTGATCCCCTTCGAGATACTTTCACCTTCTCGAATCCGATAGGCCATTTCAATCTCCTCGACGCGCGCGTCTCTGACGGCGTCGACGGCTCGTGTTCGACAGCGCCCGCGTCTATTCGAAATTCTACGGGCGCCGGACGCCGCGACAAGGCCGAGCCCGTACCTCCAGCAGCACTCGCGGCCGGTCCTGTACCGCCCTCTCGTTCGAGAATGATCGATTCACGAGGGAACCGTGCCCGGTGTGCCTGGGTGGGTTACGACATGATCAAGCGAACTCCGCAGCCGCGCGCGTCGACACGCCGCCCGCCGAGCATCATCGAGAGCCGGATTCATGACGGGTCAGGGCTGGTGCACTCCCGGCCGGCGGCGTATCCACGTCCCGATCGCACAGCCCAGGACGCAACCCATGACTTTCGTCATCCTCGTCCTGAAAGAGAGGCAGTCGCTGGGCCGCCCGCCGCGCATACTTCTCCACGTTCGACCTGCGGACCTCCGCAGCCGGCGATTCCTCGTGGTTCGACTCGCAGCAGTAGCGGCTTGGACGGATGCCTCGCATTCGACATGTTCCGCAACGTTACTGATCGCCCCGAGAGGGGACGATCCGGGAGACCACTCCACAGTCCTCGCACGGTACACGGCCATCTTTCAGTGGAAATTATGAGCGCGCGAAATCGGTATTCGGTTTCTGTTCAGGCGCTCGAGGGAGGCGCTATCGTCACGAGCACACAGAGCGCGACCCGGTGCATGGTTGGCGACGCGCTGCCGGGCGATCCCGCTGCATCGACGTCCCGGGAGGTCTGAGATCGGCTGCAATCGAGACGGCAGGTAGGCCCCCCTCGGATCCGGACGGTGCCACGTCCGCCGCGGGTTCCAGGGGTCGGGGGGCCTACCTGCCGTCTCGCCAGCCAATGTGACGGCGCCGTGGACGCGGACCCGATGTACGATCCAACGACATCTGCGCCGCGACTCTCGATCCACACGGCATTATGCCGGCATTCGCTAGGACAGCGTGAAGGCCGGCTTAAGGTTGTCTTCCATTTGCAGAGCGGATCTGCGTCCGCTGGCTTCTTGTCCGTGCAACGCTCGCTTGATCGCCCCGCCCGTCTACCGCGCTGTGTCCCTGCAAGACGGTTCACATCAGCCGCCGGCCGCCGTCAAAGGCCATCCACCACGCGTTAACAAGAAGAACGCGCAGACCTAATCACCCGCGAACAGTTGGCAGATAGCCTGCCCCCTGTGCGGGCGGATTCTCGAGCCCGAGGTTTCCCGTAATCCCGGAATTGAGGAAGCGAGACACCATGAGAGCTACAGCATGTGCCGTATTGGCGGCCACGATCGGCCTGATGGTCGAGTCAGGGACAGCTGACATGACCTACGCCCCGATGATTTTCGGAACCGCCATGGACGCCTCGGGCAATCCGCTCGCCGACGGAACGTACGTGATGGTCGCCGACCTGGACGGGGACGGCTGGGACGGCGTGGACTACGACGCTCAATCCGGCGGCGCCGACAACGCCACCAGCTGGCTGTGGGACGCCGACGACATGCTGATGGACCGTGGGCAGGTGACCGGAGGGCAGGTCTATCCACTTCGAACGATCGCAACGGCGGACGTCCCCGCGACCTGGGATCCCGGCGTGGACGAGTACTACGTGCTCTGGTTTGACGTAGCCTACGACGTAGGGGCGACAGGTCCCGGCAGCGGCGTGGACTACGGCGTGGACCTCGCCGGCGCCGTCGGGACCGACCCCGGCAACTACGGGCCCATCCTCGACGGCGGCCTCGCGACGTTGAGCACCGTCGGCGGCGCCACCAACGGCTGGTACAACGACGCCCTGCTCGGCGATGTGGACGACAGCGGCGTTGTCACGCCCCTCGACGCCTTGATCGTCATCAACAAGATCAACGACGAAGGCGAACACGAGCTCAGCGAGCCGGGCGACCCCCTGCCCGGCAGCGGCGGGTACTACTGGGACGTCACCAACGACGCCACACCGGCCGTCTCGGCCGCCGACGCACAGACCGTGATCGACATCCTCAACGGCGCCGGTGCGGGCGGCCTCGGCCTGGCGCGCGACGACACCGGCTGGGTGCTGACCCCCGAGCCCGCCACCGCCCTGCTTCTGGTGCTCGGAGGCGGTCTGCTGGCAAACCGTCGTCGCCGATCCGCCAACGCCTGAAGTCTCCACGCGATACCCAAAGCCAACGGAGCCCATGATGACAATGCCACAGACCCCCCCGCTTTTCGAGAGCCTCGAGCCCCGACTGCTGCTCGACGGAGAACTTGCCGGATTCCAGCTGGTCACCACCGACACGGGCGGCAACCCCATCGCCGCCGTCGAGGTCGGAGATGAGTTCCAGCTCCGCGCCTATGCCGAAGACCTCCGCGCGACGCCGCAGGGCGTGTTCGCCGGATACCTGGACGTCATCTACGACGACACGAAGGTCCAGCCGATCGGCGGATTCTCCTACGGCCCGAATTACCCCAACGTCCAGTCCGGCAATACGGTCACGTCCGGCCTGCTGGACGAAGTCGGCGCCGTCGGCGGCGTCACCGCGCCGCCCGGCGGCGGAGCCCTGCTGCTCTGGACGGTCACGTTCCAGGCCGATGCGGCCGGGTCGTTCAGCTTCGTCAGCGACCCCGCCGACGACGTGCCGATGCACGATACGCTCCTGTTCGGCAGCAACGATCCGGTGGCGACCGGCGACATTCTCTACGGCACGGTCGACCTGGACGTGAACGCCGCCGCCCCCCCCACCGCCGATCTGGGCGACCCGCTCGACGGCGGGACGATCGATGACGTGGTCATCAACCCCCGCGGGCACA
>CAZADC010000227.1:0-6467 GCA_964483755.1 uncultured Planctomycetaceae bacterium
GCAGACGGGTATCCTTCACGGCGGCGAGCGGAGGACGCTCGGATGTGTTCCTGGTCGACGTCTTCCTGGTCGACGTCGGCCGGGAAGGCGAATGAAGGTCGCTTCCCGAGACCATGCGAATGCAGTCTCCCGCCCAGGCGCCATCTCCGCCAAGGCCCAGGCCCGGACGCCTCGGACTGGCGTCGCAACCGGGCGGGCGGTACCCTGTCGCGACGAACGAAGACGCGAACGGCAAGGAGCGGAGACGATGAGCGAGAAGAGCTACGACCTGGTGACCTTTGGCGAGGCGATGGTCCGCCTGTCGACGACGAACCACGAGCGCCTGGAGCAGGCCGGCGTGCTGGAGGTGAAGCCCGGCGGGGCGGAGTGGAACGTGGCCGTCAACGCGTCGCGCCTGGGCTGCCGGACGGCGTGGGTCTCGCGCCTGGTCGACACGTGGTCGGGGCGGCTGATCGTCAACAAGGCCCGCGAGCACGGAGTGGACTGCTCGCACGTGGTCTGGGAGCCGTTCGACGGCGTGGGGCGGATGCGAAACGGTTTCTACCACCTGGAGGTCGGCGTCGGCCCGCGGGCGAGCGCGGTGACCTACGACCGCGGGCACACCGCGATCAGCCGGATAACGCCCGACATGGTCGACTGGAAGGCGCTGCTGTCGCAGACGCGATGGCTGCACGTCAGCGGCATTACGCCGGCGCTCTCGCCCACGGCAGCGGAAACGGTCATCGAGGCGTTCCGGACGGCCCGCGAGTGCGGCGTGCGGACCAGCTACGACCTGAACTTCCGCGGGAAGCTCTGGTCGGCCGAGGACGCGCAGAAGACCAACGCCGAGGTGGTCCCGCACGTCGAGGTGCTCATCGGCAACGAGGAGGACTTCGAGAAGTGCCTGGGCATCCGCGCCGAGGGGACCGACGAGAGCTACTCGAAGCTGGACCCCGAGAGCTACAAGGGCGTGGTCAAGCAGGCCGTGTCGAAGTACCCAACCGTGAAGATGGTCGGCACGACGCTTCGCGATGCGAAGACCGGGCTGCTCAACGACTGGCGGACGTTGCTGTTCGACGGCGAGCGGTTCCACCTGAGTCGCATCTACGGGGACCTGGAGATTGTCGATCGCGTCGGCGGCGGGGACAGCTTCTCTTCGGGCCTCGTGGCGAGCCTGCTGGACGGCGCCGACGCGGAGAAAGCCAACGAGTTCGCGGCCGCATATTCGGCGCTGGCGCACACCTTCCCCGGCGACATGAACTGGGCGACGCGGGCGGAGGCGGAGAAGATCATCGCCGGCGGCGGGGCGCGCATCAGTCGGTAACGGCAGCCCGTGACGGGGCGCTGCCCGGCCCGGTCATAGCACCATGATGACCGCGTCGTGGGACCGCAGGGACTCGAAGAGCCCGATGCGGTGGTCCTCGTCGGCGACGGTCAGCTCAAGCAGCAGCGACGTATACTTGCCCCGGCGGCTCGTGTTGGAGAGGGTCAGGTCATAGTCGGTCTTGCCGAGGATTTCCGCCACCGCGCTGCGCACGGCCTCCTCATCGGTGCCGATGATCTTGTACTCCCAGGGGCAGGGATAGTCGAGCTCCAGCTTGTTTTCGTCAAAGAAGGCGGGCATGGCGTACTCCGCTGCAGATCCTGTTGCTTTGAGACGGTTGCTACGCTGTCGGCCGACGTGTGGTTCTTCGGCGGCGCGCGACGCAGTGGCACAGCCCTTCAGGCTGCGTCGAACAGGCTGAAAGCGTTCCCCCAGGACGAACCCATCCCATGCCGCTCAGTTGGTCGACAGGTCGCTGCGGAGGATGTCGGCGCGGGCGACGGCGCGTCGATCGGGCGGCAGCTCATCGCCCTCGCCCGCCTCGCGCGGCGCGAGCTTCTGCAGGTGCGCCGGCTGGACGAGCAGGAACAGGCGGTTGATCGTCTTCAGACTGACGTCCTCGACGAGCCCGGTCTGCACGCCGAGACGAAGCAGGCTCAGCAGGTGCAGCGCTTCCTCGGCGCCGATCCGCCGGGCCGCCCGGAGCACGGCCGCCGCGCGGAAGACGCGGTCCTTGATCGCCGTGCGCTCGTGCCGCAGCAGCGCCTCCCGCGCGGTCTGCTCGTAGCGGATGATCTGCGGGACGATCGCGTCGGAGAACTCGCTGATGATCTGTTCTTCGGTCTTGCCGAGGGTGACCTGGTTGGACACCTGGAAGAAGTCGCCGCTTGCCTCGGTCCCCTCGCCGTGCAGCCCGCGGACGGCGAGATGCATGTCGTGGGCCGCCTGGGCGACCTTCTTGATCGCCCCGCTGATCCGCAGAGCGGGCAGGTGCAGCATTACGCTCACGCGAAGCCCGGTCCCGACGTTCGTCGGGCACGCCGTCAGGTAGCCGTAACGGCTGTGAAAGGCGAAGTCCAGATGCTCTTCCAGGCGATCGTCGATGTCGTTGATCCGCTCGACCGCGTCGGCGAGCTCCATCCCGCTGCGGATCACCTGCATCCGCAGGTGGTCCTCCTCGTTGATCATGATGCTGATGCGCTCGTCGTCGCTGACGATCGCGCCGCGGGGGTGGTCCGCCTCGGCGTGATGCCGGGAGATCAGGTGGCGCTCGACGAGCAGCTCGCGGTCGATCTCGCCCGCGTCGGCGACGTTCACGTGGAACAGGTCGGCGTTCAGGGCGCCGGAAAGAATCTCCTCGCGGAGGCGATCGGCGATCTCCTGCTGCTGCTCCGGTCGGCAGCGCCACAGGAACGGCATGCCCGCGAGGTTCCGCGCCAGGCGCACCCGCGAGGAAATCACCACGCCGCTCATCGCACCGGCGCCGCGCAGCCATTCGCCGGTGCTCTGCGTCAGATCGCTGAGCTTCATGTCTGCTCGAGCTCCTTGATCTGGTCACGCAACGCCGCGGCGCGCTCGTAGTCCTCCACGGCGATCGCAGAGCGGAGCTGCGCTCGCAGGCGAAGGATGGCGTTCTGCTTCTTCTGGTCGCTCCCGGCGCGGTGGGGGACCTTGCCGATGTGCTGGGTCGCGCCGTCGTGCTCGTTGGCGAGGATCGCCTCCAAACGCTCGGCAAAGACGTCATAATCGTGCGGGCAGCCGAGCTGCTTCTTCGACGCGAACTCGCCGTAGCTGGTCCCGCAGACGTCGCAGACCGGTCCCTCGTCGCTCTCGGACTCGCCTTCGCCGCCCGCCGAACCGCCGCCCTGGAGGATGAAGTCCTCCAGCAGCTTGCTGATCGGCACCTCCGCCTTGGCGGCGTAGCCCTCCGAGATGGCGCACTCCTCGCAGAGATTGCGCTCCACCTTCTCGCCGCCCTTGATGTCGGTGACGTAGTACGTCGCCGGACGGCCGCACTTGTCGCACTTGCGTTGCATGGTCATCGCGCCATCCTACGAACCCCGCCTGCGCCGTTCAAGACGCGCCCGCGTGGTCAGCGGGTCCGCCCGGCCTCGCTGAGCAGCTTGAAGCCCAGGCGCGTCTGGGAGATGATCAGACGGTCGCCCAGCAGACGGATGGAGCCCTTGCCCACCGGCTGCCACATCTCCTCGCCGATGGAGTCCTTGATCGCGCCGACGAGGTTCTCGCGGACGCGACGGCGCTGCTCGGCGACGTTCTCGCCGTCATCGTCATCGTCGTCATCGTCGCCCCACAGACCGCCCAGTCCACCGTCGCCGTCGTCGTCATCATCGTCGTCGTCACCGGCCGCTCCGCCCGCGGGCAGGTTCAGCCGCGGGCCCTTGAAGTCCGGCACGATCAGCATCAGGTCGGCCACGTCGAATACGCGCGTCTTCAGCTCGCGGTTCAGCGCCTCGCCGGTGGCGATGGTCACTACGCCGTCGTCGATCACCCAGTACACCCGCTGCAGCGTGTCGCGCCCGGCGCTGAGCTGGTCGGTCACCAGGTCCAGCGCCCGCCCGACGGAAATGTTGTCGGCCTTGATCGTGATCGGCGTGTCCTTGCCGACCCCGACGAGCTCCAGCGATTTCCAGTTCACATAGAAGTTCACGCCGCTGACGGCCCGGAAGAAGTCGATGGCGTCTTCGAGCTCGATCTGTTCGAAGTCCAGCCCCTTCACACGCCGCGGGCGGGTCCGCCGGTTGCGGGTCTCGTCGCGGCTGCGGACCTTACTGCCGCCGGCGCGCACATCCCGGTTTCGGTAGAGCACGCGCGTCTGCGTGGTGACGCGGACGACGTTGTCGTCGACATACCAGGCGAGCGGATACCCCTCGGCCGCCACCTGCACCAGCACGAGGTCCAGCACCTTCCGGACGGTCGTTTCGCCCGTCCGCAGGACCACGCGGGTGTCTTTCGGAACCCCCGTGCTTTCGAGCACCTCCCAGTCCGGGCGGATCGTCACCCCGCCCAGCTCGCCGACGTTCTTGACGGCTTCGTCCAGCGGCGCCGAGACGGAGAATTTCTCCAGCGGCCTGTCCAGCGCCTTGAGCGCGTCGGCGCCCAGCGCGGGCATGCAGCAGGCCGCGATCCATACGACGAGTGTGAATGCTGCGCGCGATCGATTCATCCTGGCTGCCCCTTTCTCCATGCAGGTGTCGGAAGGATCCACGGGTCGTCGGCGCGAGGAGGGTATGGATGAATCCGCGGCCGTGGTTTCCCTACACTACAGACATTCTAACGCCGTTTCGCGAGTCGATCAATGCCGACAACACCGGCGCGGATTCGGGATCGGTTCAACCCCGTTGCAGGCGGGTCGCCGACCCGGCCGATATACAGCACGTGACTGACGATTCTCCGACAGCCCCCGCGTCCGCGCCCGATCCCGCGCCCGAAGGCGGTTCGATCGGGCGGCGTGCGATCCTCGGCGTGCTGATCCTGGCGGCGGCGCTGCGGATCGCCCTGCTGCTGGCCGTCCAGCCTTGGGGTGCAGACGTGCGGAACGAGGTGCTCCTCCAAGCCGACATGGTCGGCTACCACGCCTTGGCGGTCAACCTGCTGCGCGAAGGGCGCTTCGAGCTGGACATGGCGGGACGCGGCGAGATTCTCCGCACGCCGGCGTATCCGGGCTTCCTCGCGGGTGTCTACGCCGTTGTCGGTGAGCGGCCGTGGGCGGCGCTGCTCATTCAGGCGGGGATCGACACGCTCACGTGCCTGCTGCTGATGCTGATTGCCGGCCGTTATCTGGGACGCGGCGCCGCCGTTGCGGCGGGTCTGTTCTACGCCGTCGACCCCTTTGCCGTCCTCTTCTCGACCACGCTGCTCAGCGAGACGCTGTTCGTGTTTCTGCTGGTCGCGGGACTGGCGGTGTTCTGCGGATCGGCCGGGGCGCGGCGGATCGCGCCGGCGGCGGGGCTGGGCGCCGCGGCCGGTGCGGTGTGGGGGCTGGCGGCCCTGACGCGCCCGATCCTGGGCTACGCAACCGTGCCGATGGCGATCGTGCTGCTGGTCGCCCACCTGGCGCGGCGCAGACCCGGCGCCGCCCTTGCCGCCGCGGGCGCTCTGGCGGCTGGGATGTTCCTCACGCTGCTGCCCTGGCTGGCGCGGAACCATGCCCGCTACGGGCGGTTCTCGCTGTCCACGTCGTCGGGGTACAACCTGCTGGTGCTCCACGTCGGCCCGATGGAGATGGAGCGGCGAGGCGAGGGATTCTTCCAGATCCGCGACGCCCTGCTCGCCGAGGCGCGCCGGCGGATGATCGCCGACGGCAGGGACCCCGAAACGCTCAACGAGTTCGCCAAGGCCGATTACTGGCGCGACCTGGCGATCGACTACATCCGGCGCGACCCCGGTCTCTACGCGAAGCGATGGGCCATGGGCATCGCCCATGCGATGGGTAATCTCGGCACGCACTGGTACGCCCACCAGCTGCGCCTGCCGAGCGGTGAGATCGACTTGAACGCCTACGCCAACCCGTTCGACGCCGTCGCCGACTGGTTCCGCCGCAAGACCGCGTGGGAGATCGTCTTCGGACTGTCCGTCGCGGCGTTGCTGCTGGTGACCTACGGGGCGGCGGCGATCGGCCTGTTCGTTGCCTGGTCGCGGCGGTCTGCGGTGCCGGCCGCCTCGTGCGTGGTGCTGGGCGCTTACCTGCTCGCGCTGACCGGACCGGCCGGGGTGGCGCGGTTCAAGCTGCCCGTCGTACCGGTGTACCTGCTCTTCGCCGGTGCAGGCGCGGCGTGGCTGTGGGCGCTCTGCCGAAGGAATCGCAGCGCACCCTGCGACGGAAGAGGCGCCGAACAGACGTAGACCGGTGCTGCTCGCCCGCAGATCGCAGCGGCGAGGCGGCTATGCGTTCGCTTCCCGCAACGTGGCTTCATCGATGATGGCGCCGGTCTCGCGCAGGCGTTCCCGCACGACGGTCGGGCTGAGCTCGCGCGGGCTGCAATCCTCGCGGATGCTCAGCGCAGCCGCGACGCCGGCCGCCTCGCCCAGCGCCCCGCACTGGGGCATGACGCGCGTGGACCCCAGCGCCCGGTGCGTGACGCTGATGCACCGCCCGGCGACCAGCAGCCCCTCCACCTCCCGCGGAAGCAGGCAGCGGTAGGGG
>CAZADC010000228.1:0-6445 GCA_964483755.1 uncultured Planctomycetaceae bacterium
GCGCGCTCCAGCGCCCCGATGATCGGCGAGTCGCCGCTGGTGCGGTAGAGCGTCTGCTTGATCGCCAGGACGTTGGGGTCCCCGGCGGCCGCCTCGATGAGCTGGACGACCGGGTCGAACGACTCGTAGGGGTGGACCAGCAGCACGTCGCGCTCGCGGATCACGCTCCACAGATCGTCGGCGCCGAGCAGGTCGCGCGGCGTCTGCGGCGACCAGTCCTCGTACTTGAGGCGTTCGAAACCCGGGCGCCCGGCGATCTCCACAAGCGCCGCGGCGTCGAGCATGCCGTCGACGTCGTACACGTCCGCCTCGCCCGCCTCCGCCCATTCCACCAGGGCGCGGCGGAGACGCTCGTCGGCGCCGGCGGAGAGGCTCAGGCGCACGATGGACCGCCGGGTCCGCTCGCGCACGACCTGCTCCATGGCGTCGGCGAGGTCCGCGGCGTCCGTTTCGTCCACCGCCACGTCCGCGTCCCGCGTGATCCGCAAGGCGCAGCACGCCTCGACCCGCCGCCCCCCGAACAGCGCGGAGGCGTTCTCGGCAATCACGCCTTCCAGCCGTATGAGCTGCATTCCCTCCTCGGCCGGGAGGGTCACGAAACGCGGCAGTCCGCCGGGAACGGGCACGAACGCCAGGCGCGGGGCGTCTGTTTCGTCCCCCTCCCCGTCCGCTTCCAGCAGCAGCGCCAGGTGCAGCCGAAGCCCCGGAATCAGCGGCGCCGGCGACAGCTCGCCCACCGCCAGCGGCGTCAGCACGGGCGCAAGCTCCGTCTTGAACATCGTGGAGACGAACTCCTGCTGCTCGCTGTTGAGCTCGGCGGACGCCAGCAGCGTGATCCCTTCGTCGCGAAGGGCCGAGAAGACGGCCGCGATCGCCTGCGACTGCTCGTCGACCATCCGGTGCGCGCGCCGCGAGATCGCCTCGAGCTGCTCGGCGGGCGTGAGCCCGGCGGGGTCTCGCTTTCTCACGCCGGCGTCGACCTGCTGCTTGAGCCCGGCGACGCGGATCATGAAGAACTCGTCGAGATTCGAGCTGACGATCGCCAGGAACTTCAGCCGCTCCAGCAGCGGGACCTGATCGCTCATGCCCTCGCGCAGCACGCGGTCGTTGAACTCCAGCCAGCTCAGCTCGCGGTTGAGGAATCGCGAGCCGCTCTCGATGGGCTCGGGTCTCTCGGCGGGGGTCTCGTTTTCGCGGTCGGCCACGTTCGCTCCGGAAGGCGGTTCGGCTTCGGCGTCATTCAACGGCGTCGGCGCGGCGCATCCCGGAGGGGCGGAGGTGCGCCTCCTCCAGGCGCACGCGGCGCCCGTAGATCTCCTCGAACAGGTCCGCCTTGACGACCAGCGCCCGGCGCTCGAGCGCCAGGTCGGGCACGCCGCGGACGTAGATGATGAACTCGTCGTCGCTCTTCTCGAAGGCCACGTCGCGGATCTGCTGGGCGTGCCCGCGGTCGAGGGCGTCGGCGACGCGCAGGATCGCCGCGAGCTTCGTGACGACCATCCGGTGCTCGCGCGCCAGCGAAATGTAGTCCACGTGCGACTGCTTCGGGCTGCTGCGGCGGTGATAGCGCGCCACGTTTGCGACGATCTGGAGCTCTCGCCGCTGGAGCCCGAAGACCTCCGAGTTGACGACCAGGTAGTAGCTGTGCTTGTGATGGGCGCGGGAGTTGACGTACGCCCCGACGTCGTGCAGCACGGCGGCCACGCGAAGCAGCATGCGATCGCGCTGCGAAAGGTGGTGCTCGTCCTGCATCTCGTCGAAGATCGCCACGGCCAGGCCGCCCACGTGCCGTGCGTGCGCGGCGTCGTAGCGGTACTTCTCGGCGACGCTCTCGGCCGAGTGGATGATGCTCTCCTGGAGCGCCTCGTCCTGCCCGTCGCCGCGCCTGCGGACGAGGTCCAGCAGCAGCCCGTCGCGCATGGACACCTCGGAGACGATCATCTCCGACGCGCCGGTCTCGTGCAGCAGCGTCTGGTAGACCAGCAGCGCGGGCACGAGGGTCTCGGCGTCGGCGAACTCGAGGGCGTGGCGTCGGGCCAGCTCCTCCGGCGGATGGATCTCGCAGCGCCCGACCAGCTTGTCGAGCTCGGCGGCGTCGACGACGTGCAGTTCGTCGCCGCCGAGCGACCGGCCCACCTCCCGCGCGGCGAACCGCGCGTCGCCCCCGACGGCGATGAACGTTTGTACCTGCGACAGCGGCGTGGAAGACCGGATGGTGCTCACCACAATGGCGATCTGGTGGCGCAGCAGGTCGGCGGCCCGCTCGGCGGGCTCGTCGGCGGTCGAGAGCATCTCCTGCATCCGGATCGAGCCCAGGCGGTGGCTGGCGGACTGGACGATCTGCCCGTCGGCCATCAGGGTCAGCAGGGCGCTTCCGCCCCCCACGTCCGCGACCAGCGCCTCCCCGGCCGTCAGGTCCGGGTGCCCCGACAGCGCGTCCAGCACCGCGCCGACCGTCAGGCGAGACTCCTCCGTCGGCTCGATGATCTCGATGTCGACGTTCGTCGCCATCAGCATCCGGTCGAGGAACGCGTCGGCGTTGGAGGCCTCGCGCACCGCGCTGGTGGCGACGGCGCGAACCTCCTCCACGCCGTAGGTGTCGAGCATCCGGCGATAGTCGCGCAATATCGCGGCCGTCGCGTTCATCGTCTCCTGCCCGAGCCGCCCGGCGACGAACGTGTCCTGCCCGAGGCGGACCGGGCGGTGGAGTCGCTCGAGCACCTCGACTTCCCCGTCGCCGACGTCCTGGGCGATGACCAGGCGCACGGAATTGGACCCGACGTCGATCACGGCGACGGGACGGTCCTGCGACGAACTGTCTCGCGATGATTCGCCCATGGGACAACCGCACGACAAACCGTGCTCCCAGCTTATACGATATCGATCGGCCAAGTGTTAAGTTCGCGTTAAGTGCCGCCTGCGGACGGGACGCCGGCGGTCGATCTCGTTTTGACCTTGCCGCTGCACACCCGCCGGTATAATGGAGGCCTTCGACCCGGTCGTCACACGGGTTCACACCGGCAACGGACAGCTCGTGGATTCCTTCACGCTGAGAAAAGTCGAGTTCAGCGCCGTCCGGCGGATTCTCTCGGGGTTCTGTCGATGCGATCCCGGCAAGTCGCTGGCGCTGCGGGTCGGCGCGTCGCGCAACCCGTCGGTCATCGCCCGCTGGCTGGACGAGACCGAGCAGATGGTCGCTGCGCTGCGCGACGTCGGGCTTCCGCCCACCGGCGGCGTCGCCGACGTCACCGACGCCCTCGCGCGGGCCCATCCCTCCGGCGGGGCGACGGGCGAGGACTTCGCCACCATCGCGTCCACGCTCGATGCCGCCGCGGCCGTCCGGAACTACCTGCTCAAGCTGCCCGAGGAGCTCGACCGCCTCATCGCCATGGGCGAGGGGATCGACGAGTTCGACGACGAGGTCGCCGCGATCCGCGGGGTCGTCGGCCCGGACGGCGAGGTCCTGGACGACGCCTCCCCCCGTCTGGCCGAGCTCCGCGGGCGGATATCCGAGATCGGGCGGCGAATCCACGAGATCATCCACGGCTACCTACGTCGCCCGGACGTCGCCCGTCTGCTGCAGAACGTCAGCGTCACCATGCACGGCGACCGCTACGTCCTGCCGGTCCGGGTGGAGAACCGCGGGCGCCTGCCGGGCGTGGTTCACCGCGCAAGCAACACCGGCGCGACCGTGTTCATCGAGCCGAACGCCTGCGTCGAGCTCAACAACGAGCTGACCGACCTGCACGAGGACGAGCGGCGCGAGGTGCAGCGCCTGCTGAACCAGCTCGCGCTGACCGTCCAGGCCCGCGCGGCCGACGTCGCCGCGACGCTCAAGCACCTGGCGCAGATCGACGTGCTGGCCGCCAAGGCGCAGTACGCCTATCAGTTCGAAATGACGCGCCCCGAGATGTCCCAGCACGGACCGGTCAACCTGCGGCAGGTCCGCCACCCGCTGCTGGTCGATCAGGCGTGGCGGCAGGAGCGCGACGGTGCGCCGGCCGAGAAGCGTCACCCCGTCGTGGGGATCGACGTCCGCCTGGGGGAGGACTTCGATCTGCTGGTCATCACCGGCTCGAATACGGGCGGGAAGACGGTCGCGCTGAAGACCGTCGCGCTGGCGTCGCTCATGGCGCAGGCGGGCATGTTCGTTCCCGCGGCGCGGGGCTCGGCGCTGCGCATCTTCCGCGACGTGTTCATCGACGTCGGCGACGAGCAGTCGCTCGAGCAGTCGCTGTCGACGTTCGGGGCGCACGTCAAGCGACTCCAGTACGTCCTGCGCAAGGCCGACGGCGCGTGCCTGGTGCTGCTGGACGAGCTGGGCGCCGGGACGGACCCCGAGGAGGGCGGCGCGATCGGCCAGGCCGTGCTCGACGAGCTGCGGCACATCGGCGCGCTGGGAATGGTCACCACGCACCTGAGCGTCCTGAAGGCCTACGCCCAGGCGAACGACCGGGTGGACAACGCCTCCGTCGAGTTCGACACCGAGACGCTGTCGCCGACCTACCGCTTGCTGATCGGGCGACCGGGCGAGTCCCACGCGATCACCGTCGCCGACCACCTCGGGCTGCCCAAACGCCTGGTCAAATCCGCGCGAAAGCACCTCAGCGCGCAGGGGCGACAGTTCCACAAGGCGATCCGCGCCACGGGCGCCGCCCGACAGGCGGCCGAGGAGGCCCGCGCCGAGGCGCAATCCGCGCAGGTCCAGGCCGAGACGCAGCAGGAGGCCTACGAGGCGAAGCTCGCCGACCTGCACCGGCTTCAGGAGGAGTTCCGGACGTGGCTGGCCCGCCTGCCGGAGCTCCAGCCCGGCGACGAGGTGCACGTGCCGTCGATGGGCAAGACCGGGCACCTGGCGCGGCTGGAGCTGCACCGCCAGATCGCCGTCGTGGACGTCGACCACCTGCAGGTCGAGGTGCCCCTGCGGGAGCTGGCGCCCGATCTCGGGCAGGACGAGGTGCGAAGGCAGATCGCTGACCTGCGCAGCGAGATTCTCGCCCAGGCGCAGCAGGCCGCGCAGGACCGCGCCGAGGCGAAACGCCTGCAGGACGAGTACCACGAGTCCGTCAGACGCCAGAAGGAGCGCGCCCGGCAGTTCGACACCTGGCTGTCGGCGGTCTCCCGCATGAAGGTCGGCGACGAGGTGCCGATCACCCGCAAGCCCGGCCGCGGAAAGCTCGTCAGCGTCGACCTGCCCGGACTGCGGGCGACCGTCGCCACACCCGCCGGCGAGCTGACGCTTTCGCTGCAGGACCTGTTCCCCCAGACCGGCCCGTTCTCCCCGCACGGACACAAGCCCGCCGGACACAAGCCCGCCGGACACAAGCGCAAGGACCGTCGCGGCCGCAAGGACAAGGGCGCGAAGCGCGAGGACAAGAACCGCCCCATGCAGCGCGGCGGCGAGTCGGGGCGCAAGGCCGAGCGGAAGCGCAAGGAACTGCTGGAGACGCCGCCGGGCGAGCAGGTGTTCGTCGTGCCCTTCCACAAGAAGGCGACGCTGGTCCGCGTGGACGCCGAGAAGGCCCAGGCGGTCGTGCAGTCCGGCGTGTTCGAGATGCAGCTGCCGCTCAGCGACCTCGAGCCGCTCGAGCAGGGCTCGTGACGAGCGCCGTTCAGCCGAAGTCCGGCGCGGGGGACAGCTCGCGCTGCCCCTTCCGGGCGCGGTCGTAATGCCGCAGCGCCACGGCGCTGAGGATGTACGCCAGCGTGGACTCGGCGCCCTGGTTGAGGTTCACCCCGTCGGGGTTGAGCCCGTCGTGTCCGCCGCCGGTGACCGGGTTGTACAGCGGCTTGCGGACGTCGTTTCGCCCCGTGAACCACTCGAAGCACCGCACCGCCGCGTCGGTCCAGAACGCATCGCCCGTCACCGCCGCGGCCGTCAGACACGACTGCACCATCCCCTTTGCCTCGATCGGCTGCTGGTCGAACGTAGACCGCTCGCTCCCGCGAACGTACCATTCGTGGTTTCCGATGATCGACAGGTGGCCGTCGTCGGCCGTCTGCACCTCCAGCAGCCAGCGAAGCGCCTTGAGCGCGGCGTCGACCATGTCCTGTCGTCCCAGCGCCGCCCCGGCCGCCAGCATGGCGTGCGGGAGCTTGGCGTTGCCCCAGGTCAGCCAGTTTTCCCACCACGGCCAGTCGTCCTCGGCGTTCGAGCGCCACACATCGTAGAGCTTCTCGGTCGCGGTGCGCCGGATATCGAGCGCCTCGCCGCAATCGGGCTCGGCGCGGAGGTACTCGTCCACACCCAGCAGCGCGTACGCCCAGGGGCGGAGGTGCTCGAAGGTTTCGATCGCCGGCATCGCCCGCAGGGCCAGGTCCTTCGCGAGGTCGTACACGTCGTCGCTGGGTGCGAAGCGGGTCGCCTTGCCCAGCGCCCAGACGGTGCGGGCGTGCGAATCCTCCGAGCCGACATCCTCCAGCCAGGCGCGATCGTACTGCATGA
>CAZADC010000229.1:0-6431 GCA_964483755.1 uncultured Planctomycetaceae bacterium
GAAGTCGGGAATCGCCAGCGACGTGTCCGCCGACGCCACCCCCACCAGCGACACCTTCGGAAAGTCCAGCCCCTTGCCGACCATCTGCGTGCCCAGCAGAATGTCCACTTCGCCGGCCGCGAACTCGTCGAACACCTTCTGGAACTGGGCGGGCGAGGTCATGGTGTCGCTGTCCATCCGCGCGACGTGCGCCTCGGGGAACTTCCGCGCCAGCTCCCCCTCGATCCGCTGGATGCCCCACCCGAACAGCAGCAGCTTGCCGCGGCACGCCGGACACGCCTCCGGCAGCGACGC
This sequence comes from uncultured Planctomycetaceae bacterium, assembly GCA_964483755.1. Lineage (GTDB taxonomy): Bacteria > Planctomycetota > Phycisphaerae > SM23-33 > SM23-33 > CAZADC01. The sequence goes on from CAZADC010000229.1 coordinate 295, forward strand.
CGTCCACTGGCAGTAATGGCACATCGCCATCTGTGTCGCCTGGTGGAAGACCATCGTCCGCGCGCAGTGATCGCACTCCAGCGTCCACTGGCACGACGGGCAGAAGACGTGGCTGGCGTACCCGCGCCGGTTCATCAGCAGGATGACCTGCTCGCAGCGGTCCAGCACGGCCGCCATCTTCAGCGTGAGCGTCCGCCCGAGCAGCTCGACGCGTCCGGGCGTCATCTCCTGACGAAGGCTGACGATCCGCAGGCGGGGCATGGGCAGCCCGCGGACGCGGTTCGGCAGGCGGAGCAGGTCGTAGCGCCCCTCGCGGGCGTTGTGGAGCGACTCCAGCGACGGCGTTGCGGACCCGAGCAGCACGGGCGCCTCGGAGAGCTTCGCCCGCATGACGGCCGCGTCGCGGGCGTGGTACGCCGGGGCGTTGTCCTGTTTGTAGGACGACTCGTGCTCCTCGTCGACGATGATCAGCCCGCAGTTCCGCACCGGCGCGAACACCGCGCTGCGCGGGCCGACCACCACGGCGGCCCTGCCCGCGCGGATCTCCTCGTAGTAGAAGGCCCGCTCGGCGTCGGTCAGTCCGCTGTGCAGCACGGCGACGCGGGGCAGGCGGGCGAGCAGGCGGTTGAGCGTCTGGGTGGCGAGGGCGATCTCGGGCACGAGCAGGATCGCCTGGCGCCCGTCGTCGATGACGCGCCGGATCGCCCGGACGTAGACCTCGGTCTTCCCGCTGCCGGTCACGCCGTGCAGGAGCGTCGGGGAGAACCCGCCGTCGAGCTTGGGCTCGAGGGCGTCGAGGACTGCACGCTGGTCGTCGTTGAGCTCGAACGGGTCGGCGCCCGCCTCCTCGGACAACTCGGGCAGGCGGACCGGGCGGGTGTCCAGGCGGACCAGCTCCCGCCCGACGAGCCGCTTGACGCTGTCCCGCGACGCGCCGCTGTGGTCCAGCAGCGCCTCGAGCGTCAGCGGCTCGACCCCCTGCTTGCGGGCCTCGTAGAGCTCGTCCAGCACGCGCCGCTGGCGCGAGCCGAGAGTGTTGTCCCACTCGCGCCGCCCGGAGTCGAGATACACGACGGCCTCGCTCCGCGCGGCGTGCTTCCCGACGGCCGAGGGGACCATCGCGGCGAGCACCATCCCCAGCGGGGCGAGGTAGTAGCGGCTGATCCACACGCCGAGGCGCCAGAGGACGTCGTCGAACGGCGACTCGGCGTCGATCAATTCCGCCGGTTGCTTGAGCTTGCGCTCGCCCGGGCGGCGGAGGGTCTCGGCGACGAACCCGAGCGTCGTGCGGTTCCCGCGCCCGAACGGCACGCGGACGCGCTGCCCGAGCTGCGGCTCGCCGAACTGCTCGGCCGGCCAGCGGTAGTCGAACACGCCCCAGACGTTGGCGTTGACGGCGATGCCGACCACGCGGGGCGCATCGCCCGGACCACCGCAGGGCGCGCCCTGCGATTCGGGCGAGACGGCGCGCGTGCGCGGCGGCCTTTCCGGGCCGCCGCGTCCTGCCAGGTGCGACGGCGCGGTGTCCGGGGAAGGACACCGCGCACGACGCGGGCGGCCGTGCGATTCGGATGCAGCGGCGTCGGGATCGGGATGGTCGAACAGTCGCGCCACGGCCGACATCGTAACGCGAGCCGCCGCACCCGCCAACAGCGGGGCGCGCCCTCACAACCGGCACGGCCTGCACGACCGTCCTGACCGCGTCGGGCGGAATGACGCGACTATTTAACACGCCCCCTCTTTCCTCCGATACACACACCAGAGTCGTCGCGGCGCGACCCGCTGGGTCGGTCGCGGCGTGAAACGTAGTTTTCATGCAGGGCTGCGGCCCATGGTTACGAGACCCATACGCCGACCGACGCGCCGACGCGGCGACGCCGCGGGCGGCGATTGCGTGTCGGCGCCGCGGAAGCGAGCGGTCCGCACGCGGCGTCCTTGCGCCGCCCGGAGACAGCAATGAACGTCAAGATCGTAAAGGGAAAAGCGCTGCCGATCGGGCTCGACCCGGGCTCCAGCGCGGTCAAGCTCGCCCAGCTCCAGTCCGCGGGCGGCAAGCTGGAGCTCCTGGAGGCCGAGGTGATGGAGGTGCCCGAAGCCGCCCGCGGCGACCTGGACACCAGGCTGGCCTGGATGGGGGGCAAGCTGGCGTCGGTGTCCAAGTCCGGCGGCTTTCGCGGCAAGCAGTGCATCCTGTCGCTGCCGGCCGAGTCGATCTTCCTCCAGCACGTCAAGGTGCCCAAGCTCTCGCCCGAAGAGACGCAGGCGAGCGTCGCCCAGGAGCTTCAGGGCAAGCTGCCCTACCCCGTGGAGCAGGCGGTCATTCGACACGTGGTGGCCGGCGAGATCTACATCGACGGCGAACCCCGCCAGGAGGTGGTGGTGATCGCCGCGCCGCGGTCGACGCTCAACGCGTACGTCCGGATGGCGCGCAAGGCGAAGCTGGACCCGGTGGGCGTGAACGTCGAGGCGTGCGCCCTGGTCGAGTGCTTCGCCCGGCTGTTTCGCCGCGCAACGGATGCGGCGCGCACGCTGCTGTTCGTCGATCTCGGGGCGCGGACCACGCAGGTGGTGCTCTCTCACGGGCCGCGCCTGGTCTTCGCACGGAACCTGGCCAAGGGCGCCGAGGGGTTCGACGAGGTCGTGGCGAAGCAGCTCGGCACGTCGATCGCCCAGGCGCAGACGATGCGCCGCCGGCTCGCCGGCGAGGAGGCCGACGCGGACGCCGTCCGCCAGATGCTCTCCCTGCTGGACGAGCCTCTGGAGGGAATCGCCGAGGAGATCAACCAGTGCCTGCGGTACTACGAGGCGAACTTCCGCAACCAGCGCGTCGACCGGATCATCTTCGTCGGCGGGCAGGCGACCGACAAGCGCCTGTGTCAGGATCTCGCCAAGCGGCTGAACCTGCCCGCACAGATCGGCGATCCGCTGCTGCGGATCCGCCGAGGCGAGGGGCTGGGCGAACGGTTCGCCGACGAGCCGACGCCGCACCTGGCCGTGGCCGTGGGCCTGAGCATCGGCGCCGCCACGGAGCAGCCCGCCCTGTCCGACGACCAGGCCGCCTGAGGTGAACGCATGAGCATAATCAACCTGCTTCCCGAGGAATACATCGAGCGGCGCCAGCGACGCCGCGCGAACATGCTGTGCCTGGCGCTGTTCGGCGTCGTGATGGCGGGCGTGCTCGCGGCCGCGCTGGTCTCCGAGCGGTCCCGCATGCACACCGAGGCGGTCCGCCGCCGGGTCGAGGACTCCTACGCCGAGGCCGCCAAACTCATCGCACAGATGCAGAACCTCGAACACCGCAAGAAGGCGATGCTCCGCAAGGCGGAGCTCACCAGCGCGCTGCTGGAGCGCATCCCGAGGAGCTACCTGCTTGCCGTCGTCACGAACGCCCTGCCGCCCCAGGCGACGCTGCGGGACGTGACGCTCGTCCGCAAGAAGGTCATTACCCGCGCCGAGCGCGGCAGGAAGGCCAAGTCGCAGGAAGACCTGACGATGACCGTCACCGGGCTTGCAGCGACCGACGTGGAGGTGGCTAGGTTCATCGCCCACCTCGCCCGCAATCCTCTCTCCTCCGCCGTCGACCTGGTCTACAGCGAGGAGGAGCAGCTCAAGGAGCATGACACGGTCATGCGCGAGTTCCAGGTCGAGATCGTGCTGCGGACGGACGTCGACGTCATCGACATTCTCCACGACACCCGCCCCGAGCCCGCCGAGCCGCGCGAGCTGGCGCGGGCGGACACCGAGGTGACCCCATGAAGCTCGGCCTTCGCGAAATCGTGTTCATCGCCCTGCTGCTGGCCGTTCCGGTCGGGGCATGGTGGTTCGTCTTCCGCCCCAACAACGAGCAGCAGGCTGCCGCCCGCGCCGAGATCGAGAAGAAGCAGCAGCGCCTTCGCGACCTCAACAAGGCGACGGCGAACATCGGCGACCTGAAGAAGGAGTTCGAGTCGCTGGAGAAGGCGCTGGACTACTTCCAGGCGAAGCTGCCCAGCGAGAAGGAAATCGACAAGGTGCTCAAAGAAGTCTGGCTGCTGGCGGAGCGGAACGAGCTGATCACCAAGAGCATCCGCACCCGCGACCGGTCGGACAGTGAGTCGTTCGGGCCCGCCGGCGCCCACAGCGAACAGCCCATCGTCATGAAGCTGGTGGGCGACTACGACGGATTCTACAGCTTCCTCCAGGAACTGGAGAACCAGCCGAGGATCATGCGCATCCGCAGCATGAAGCTGCATCGCATGGACAAAGGTCCCAACGGGCACGTGCTGGCCGATTTCGAAATATCCATCTTCTTCGAGAAGACGTGAGGCGAACATGGCCGACGACGCGTTTGATTTCAAGAACCTGAGCGACGCCGACGACACCGGCGACGAATCGGTCGACGCAACCGGTCCCCAGTCGCTCCCGGCGGCGTCGACCGTCGACGACGAGAATCCCCGTTCGGCCGCGCTGAAGGACAACGCCCTGGTCATCGGGCTGTTCTTCGCGGGCATCGCCGCCGTGTACCTGCTCAGCCTTCGCGGCGGTCCGTCCGAGGCTTCCGCCGAACAGCGTGCGGCCGAGGAGCAGGTCGAAAGCGCCCTCGATCAGCTCGGGCGGCTGCCCACCGGCAGCGCGCCGGGATCGAAGCGGGCGATGGAGGTCGTCAATACCTTCTACTACGAGGCGAGCCAGCGACAGATTTCGCCGGACCATCTCCGGGACAACCCGTTCGTCTTCCACCCGCCGACCCGCGCCGAGGCCCCCGAGAAGACCACGCCCGACCCGCAGCCGCAGGAGGACCCGAGGGTCGCCGCCCGTGAAAAACGCCTCAGCGAGGCCGTGCAGGCCGCGAAGTCCCTGCACCTGCAGTCGATCCTCAAGGGCAGCGACGGCGCCAAGGCGCTGATCTCGAACAACCTGCTCAGCGAGGGCGATCTCATCCAGGGCTGGACCATCCGCAGGATCGAGCCCAAACAGGTGCTGCTGGACTGGAAGGACCACACCTACGTGCTGGAGATGCAGAAGTAGTCCCCGCCGGAGGGAAGCAGGACGTGCCGCCGACGCATCGCAAAAACCTCAGCAAGAAGCCGCAGGACGCCTCCCAGGGCGACGGCGTGGAATTCGCCGACCTCTGGAAGCCGGACGACGGCGCCTCCGCGCCCCGCGGGCCCGAGCGGATTCTGCTCGAAGCGGGCAAGATCACCCCCGAGCAGATCGAAAACGCCCTCGCCAGCCAGAAAAGCTCCCCCAACCAGAGCGTCCTCGAAGCCCTCGTCCGCACCGGCGTCGTGGATGAGATGACCGCCCACCGCGCCGTCGCCAAGTACTTCAAGCTCCCCCTGCTGTCGCCCAAAGCGGGCGACGTCGAGGAGGCGGCGTTCGAGCTGCTCCCGGTCGAGTACATCAAGGAGAAGCTGGTCCTGCCGATCCGCAAGGAGAACGGACAGGTGATCGTCGGCATCTCCGACCCCGCCGACATCTTCCTGATCGATGACGTCAAGCGCCGCATCAAGGGGCGGGTCCGACTGGTCGTCACTCCGGCCGAGGACATCCGCAAGGTCGCCGAGGAGCTGTCGGTCAGCCCGACGCAGCAGGTCGACGACATCATCAAGGACATCACCGAGGACGCCGTCGAGGTCGTCGAGAAAGATGACGACGAGGTCACGGACCTCGAGAAGATCGCCGGCGAGAGCCCGGTCATCCGGTACGTCAACTACCTGATCTTCTCCGCGGTTCGGGAGGACGCCAGCGACATCCACATCGAGCCGCACGAAAACAAGCTCCGCGTCCGCCTGCGGATCGACGGCGTGCTGTTCGACCAGCAGGCGCCCCCGCTGAGCATGCACGCGGCGATCATATCCCGCCTGAAGATCATGGCGGACCTGGACATCGCCGAGCGCCGGGTGCCGCAGGACGGACGCATCCGCGCGTCGGTCCGCGGGCGCGCGGTCGACCTGCGCGTCAGCACGCTGCCACTGACCCACGGCGAGAAGTGCGTCATCCGGATCCTCGACAACCGCTCCATCCTCGTCGGGCTGGAGAACCTCGGCATGTGGGACGACACCCTCGAGTCGTTCCGGCGACAGATTCTGCAACCGCACGGAATCATCCTCGTCACCGGACCGACGGGAAGCGGGAAAAGCACCACGCTTTATTCC
>CAZADC010000230.1:0-6388 GCA_964483755.1 uncultured Planctomycetaceae bacterium
GGAGGCGACCACCTCGGCCTTGGGGCACTTGCGGCGAAAGTCCGTGACTTCCTCGGGGCGCTCGTCCACCAGCAGGATGAACAGGTAGCACTCGGGGTTGTTCTCGGAAACCGCGTTGGCGATCTGCTGGAGCAGGATCGTTTTGCCGCTACGCGGCGGGGCGACGATCAGCCCGCGCTGTCCTTTGCCGACGGGGCAGATCAAATCCAGCACCCGCATCTCCATCGGGCCGCCCGGCGTCTCGAGCTTCAGGTGCGGGTGCGGGTCCACGACCACCATCTCCTGGAACGGGATGATGTCCGTGTACTCCTCGGCCGGGCGATCGTTGATCGTCGTGATCTCCTCCAGCTTCGGTCCGCCCTTGCGCTTCGACGGGGGTACGGCCCGGCCTTCGATGTACAGCCCGGTCCGCAGCCCCTGGTGGCGGATGAAGTCCTTGCCGACGAACACGTCGCCCGGCGTCGCCCGGTAATCGTTCTGCGCCTGGCGGAGGAAGCCGTAGCCCTTGTCGGTTACCTCCAGCACCCCGGCGGCCTGAATGATCTGTGTCTCGTTCTTCGTCGCTGACTGCTGGTTCATCTGGACGTTCCTTAGAAAAGGCATGCCCTGGGTCTTGCTGCCCTAAGAGACCCGCGGCCTGAAACCACCACGGCTTGGAAAAATGCAGAGTCTCCCCCCCTCCTCTGATCTCATATTACCTTAGCGGGGGGGGAAACAAAACAATTTCTGAAAAAAACTGCCTACGCTCCGGCGACGGCGCACGCCGCGGCCAGGTCGATTCTGCCTTCGTAGTACGCCCGTCCGATGATCACGCCGCCGCAGCCGATCTCCCGGCACGCCCGGACGTCGTCCAGCGAGCTCACCCCGCCGGAGGCGACCACCGGAACGTCCGTCGCCTTCACGATGCCCTCGGTCGCCACCACGTTGACGCCGCCCAGCATGCCGTCGCGGGCGATATCGGTGTAGACGATCGCGCCGAGCCCGCTGTCGTTCACCCGCCGGGCGAAGTCCACGGCCGGGATGTCCAGCTGCTCGGTCCATCCCTCCGCGGCCAGATAACCATCCCTGGCGTCGAGCCCCAGCGCGAAATGCTCATTAGCGTAATCGGACGATTCGAGAAGATTCTCGAACCATTCCCAGTTCTTCATGGCGGCCGATCCGATGACCAGGCGGTGAACGCCGACGTCCAGCATCGCATCAATCATGCTCGCGTCGCGGACGCCGCCGCCGAACTCCACTTTCGCCGCGCCGCGAACGGCGGCGCATATCCCCCGGACGCTGTCTGTATTCGCCGGGCGTCCGCTGCGGGCCGCGTCGAGGTCCACCACGTGGACCCACTTCGCCCCGGCCTCGATGAAGGCGCCGGCGACGGCGGCCGGGTCGTCGTCGTACGTCGTCTGGCGGTCGTAGTCGCCTTGGGCCAGTCGCACGACCCGCCGGTCGCGAAGATCGATGGAAGGCAGAACGTCCATGTCACTCCCGCACGAAGTTCTCGAGGATCCGCAGTCCGGCGGCCTGACTCTTCTCCGGGTGGAACTGCGTGGCGAAGAGGTTGTCACGCGAAACCGATGAGACGAAATCCAGCCCGTAATCGGTCGTCGTCGTGATGATGGTCTCATCGTCCGGCACGACGTGGAAGCTGTGGTCGAAGTAGAAGTACTCGCCGTCGGCGACGCCGTCGAGCATCGGGCACGGGCGGCGGCGCCACGCGTGGTTCCAGCCGATGTGCGGCACGCGCAGCGCCCGTCCTTGCTCGGTCAGCGACGCGTCGAAGCGGACCACTTTGCCCGGCAGGACGCCCAGTCCGCGGTGCTCGCCGTACTCGTAGGAGACGTCGAAGAGAAGCTGCAGTCCGAGGCAGAAGCCGAGGTACGGCAACCCGTCGTTGATCGCCGACACGATCGCCTCGTCCAGGTCGGCTTCCCGCAGACGCTCGATGGCATCGCCGAAGGCAGCCACGCCCGGCAGGACGAGCTTGTCGGCGCGCGCCAGCCCGGCCGGGTCGGAGACGATCTCGGCGTCTCCGCCGACCTTCTGAAGCGCCTTCTGCACGCTCCGCAGGTTACCCATTCCGTAGTCGATTACGGCGATCATTTTGCTCTTACGGAGGAGGCAGCCGCGCCGGATCGCCGCGCGGATTGCCGGTGGACCGACGCAGTCGGGCGCGCTGGGCGCCCGTCCTGAGCGCTTCGAGGGTTCAGACCGCAGCGTCAGCGCCGCGACGCCCGGTGTCTACGGCTGCTTGACGACGATAATCTCCACCCGCCGGCTCTTGGTCTTGCTGCCGGGCACGGGGTGCTCCTCGCCCTTGGCGACCGATTCCATCCGCTCGGGCTCGACGCCCCTGGACTCCAGGTAGCGTTCGACGGCCATCGCGCGGTGGGCGGAGAGCTCGAGGTTGTCCTTCCACTTGGACTTGCGGATCGGGTCGGTGTCGGTGTAGCCCATCACGCGGACGGGCAGCCCGGCGTAGGTCGTCCGCAGGTCTCCGGCGATCTTGTCCAGCGCCCGCTTGCCCCCGGAGGTCAGCTCCGCCTTGCCGGAGGCGAACAGCACGTCGCTTCCGACGGTGATCTTGTCGCCCACAACGGTGACGGTCCACCCTTCGGCCGTCTCGGCCGTCGGGGTCGGCGCCGGCGTTGCGGCGAGCTCGCTCTGCAGCTCGGCCGCCCGCGCCTCGGCAGAGCTGAGCTGCGATTCCTTCGTATTCAGCTCGCTCATCAGGGCGTTGTTGCGGGCCTTGGCCTCCGAAAGCTGGCTCCGCAGGTCCTGATTCTGGTTGCTCAAGTCGTTGTACTGTTCCTGGAGGGCCTGAATCTGCTGCTTCTCCTTCTTGCAGCACCCCCCGACGGCGAACGCCAGGGCGAGAGGGACGATCGTCAACCAACCCGCGTGCCGTGATGACATGAAATGCTCCTTTCTCGATGAACGTGATCTCTGCTTCGGCGCGATTATAGTCCCGTTGCTTCGCGATCGAAACTCTTTGCCGCTTTTTCCGTCATTCGGCGCCGGAGGGCTTCGATGGCTCCGACGCCCTGGACTTCTCCAGATCGCCGATGCGCTTGCGCGTCCTGCGGGCGTCGTCCTTCTTCCATCCGGCGCGCAGCTCGCGAATGCCGCGGTAGAGCATCCACAACATGACGGCGAGGACGATCCCTCCCGCGGCCGAGCCGAGCATGAGCAGCGCCGTGTTGATCCCGCCCGGGGCGTTGTCGCCGTAATTCTTCCCGTACGCCGAGAAGGCGGACGTGTTGCCCCACTGGAGGACGATCAGCAGCACGGCGGCCAGGACCACCAGCCCGCTGAACACGACCATCACGTAACCTTTGAGAGACTTGGCGTTCATCGCGGCTCCCGTATCAAGGGCTCTGCTAAAGGCCCACGGCATGCGCAGGCCGCGCGGTCGGTCCGCACGGAATCATTCTATGCCTCGACTACTCCAGGCCGGTCCCGGAGATGTACGCGCGAAGCAGGGCGACGATCCCGTCGCGGAACAGCAGAACGAGCAGCGCGGCGATCGCCAGCCAGGGACCGTAGGGCAGCTCGCGCTGTCTGCGGCCGGCCAGCACCGCCACCGCCCACAGCAGCGCCAGGAAGGGGGCCACGAAGAACGTAATGGACGGAACCATCCATCCTGCCGCGGCGCCCACGCACGCGAGGATGTGCACGTCGCCCATGCCCATGGCCTCTTTGCCGAACGCCAGCGTACCGCCGATGCGCGTGCCCCAGACCCAAGCGGCGCCGACGAGGTAGCCGAACAGCGCCGAGCCCGCAGCCGCCAGGTGAGCCGCCGCGACGGACCGATCGGGTCCACCCAGCCAGTCTCGCACGGCGCCCGCCGGGCCGGGCGCCCACGCCATGAAGCCCAGGAAGCCGAACCCCAGCGCCAGCGGCGGAATCAGGAACACCAGCTCGCGCAGAATTTCCCGGCGGGGGTTCACGCCGTGGGCGACGGTAATCGCCACCGTCGGGGCTTCAGGCGGCGACGGGGTGTCGCGGTCCGGCGGGGGCTTGCCCCCCTTGCGGAGCTTCTGGAGCTTGCGGCTTCGCTTTCGCGGATCGTCGGGCGCGTGGCGCGGCTCGGGCTCCGGCGCAGTGATGGGCTTGTCCGTGGCGTCCATGAAGCTCGGCGTGATGTATCCGAAATGCAGCAGCACCAGCGAGATCGCCAGTCCGACGATCGTCGCGGCGGAAGCGCCGATGAGATCGGGCGAGACGGCCGGCATGAACGGGTGCGGGCCCTGGACGCCCCACGCCGCCAGCGCCACGGCCGAGCAGAACCATGTGACCTCCAGTGGAATGAGCCACATCTCGATGTCGACCACCGAGCACGCCAACAGCCCGCACAGCAGCGCGGCGTGGGCTACGTACGCCGGCCAGGAGTCGAAGAAGGCCCCCGCGCCCTGCCGGGCGCCCAGCAGGAAGTACCACGCGTACAGCCCGGACACCAGCAAGGCCGTGGCGCCCTCGATGATGACGTAGCGGGAAGCGATGCGGACGCCGCAGTCGCGGCAGCGGGCGCGAAGGAGGAACCAGCTCAGCAGCGGGATGTTGTCATACCAGCGGATCGCCCGACCGCAGGACGGGCAGTGGCTGCCCGGGAACACGATGCTCCGCCCGCGAGGAAGCCGGTGGATGACCACGTTCAGGAAGCTTCCCACGCATGCGCCGAGGACGAACAGAAATACCAGCCATACCCATTGCATCCGTCGCTCGCCGTAAGGACCGCGATGGCGCCCCGCCGCCGCCGGCGGGGCTCTCGTGCTTCTAGCAACGCGCCCGTCCCATTGCAAGCGCGCGGGGCGGCGTCTTTCCCGCGACGGTCGCGCGCTCTACAATGCCCGCGTGAACGAGGCAGCCAGCCCGACATCACCGGCCCCCGCGGAGCCCGCCGGCGACGACGCGGTGAAGGGTCGTCGTCTCGGCGTGGCGTGGGTGGCCGCCCCCGGTACGCTGGAGCGCGCCGAGCGGCAGCTCAAGCCCTTGGTCGTCGGACTGCTGGACGAGCTGAGCCGTCCGACGGTGATCTGCCCGGAAGGAGCGGAGGTGGGCGACCTGCCGTCGCCGCCGCTCGAGTTCATCACCTACCCGCACCGGCGATGGCTCGGGATTCCGAAGCGCGCAGCCGAGGCGGTGTGCGACCAACTGCGCCGCTGCAAGGTCGGCCTGCTGCACGGGCTGGCGGGGGAAGCCGCCGATCTGACCCGCCGCCTGGCGCGGACGGGGGGATTCGAGTACGTACTCTCCTCCCACCGGCTGGGCGACGCACGACGCATCGGGGCCGCCGGCGGCGACGCCTTCGCCCTGCTGGCGGGGTCCGAGCCGGTCCGACGCGATCTGCTGGACCATCACGTCGCCCCGGCCGGAAGCGTCCGTCTCGCCCGCCTTGGCGTCTACCAGGTGCGGCGCCCGACTTGCTTCGCGGATCCGCAGCGCAGCATCGCGATCGTGGTCGGCGGCGAGCGATCCGAGTACGCGCCCGTCGCGGCCGTGCTGGAAGGGCTCGCCGAGATCAACGCCCGCAACTACGATTGCGCGTTCTTCCTGCTGGGCGGCGGCCCGGACGAGCGCCGTCTGCGCAGGCTCGCCGACCGGCTGGACCTGCGCAACCGCCTGACGTTCGCCCCGCACCAGAAGCCCACGCAGCTTGCGGGCATCCTCAAGGGCGCGGACGTCTACATCAGCCCGGCGTCGTCGCGGGAGATCGACGTCGAGGCGCTGCTGGCGATGGCGGCCGGGGTGCCCGTGCTGGCGGCGGGCGCGGGGGCGTCCGATTTCCTCGTGGACGGGCGGACGACGCTCATGTACAGGCAGGGCGAAGCGCCCGACCTGACGGTCAAGCTCGCGGCACTGCTCGACGACAAGGCGGCGACGCGGGCCCTCGCCGAGAACGCCCTCGCCTACCTCCGCGAGCACCACAGCCCGGCCGGCATGGTCGCGACGCTCGCCAATGTATACCGCGAAGCCCTCGGCGTTCCCCGCCGGGAATAGCCACTCGCCGGACCCGGATGGAGATGACATGCAGCTCTTCCTCGACACGGCCGACCTCGACGAGATACGCCAGGCGCTGGACTGGGGCGTGATCGACGGCGTGACCACCAACCCCTCGCACGCCGCCCGCACCGGGCGCAAGCCCGCCGAGCTCTACCCGCAGATCTGCGAGATGGTCGACGGGCCCGTCAGCCTGGAGACCGTCGGCCTGACCGCCGACGACATCGTCCGCGAGGGACGCATCCTCGCAGAGATGGGAGAGAACGTCGTCGTCAAGGCGCCCGTCATCCGCGAGGGAATCAAGGCGGTGCGCATCTTGGCGGACGAGGGCATTCAGACCAACGTGGACTTTAGCCAGTTTTGAGGTCGTTTTGTGCTGACAAAAAGCATGCCGACA
>CAZADC010000231.1:0-6385 GCA_964483755.1 uncultured Planctomycetaceae bacterium
CTTCACGACTTACGACGACAAGATGACCTTGACAGGGCTCACTTCATGGGAGACGACGCATGGATCATGTGACACTCGGCAGGACCGGCCTGGAGGTCAGCAGGCTCGGGTTCGGCGGCCTGTTCGTCAACTCGAACGCCGCGACCCTCGACGAGGCGAAGAAGGCCCTCAAGCGGGCCGTCGAGCTCGGCGTCAACTACGTCGACACCGCCCCCGGTTACGGCGACAGCGAGGAGGTCCTCGGCAAGGCGCTGGCGGAGGTGGAAGGCGAGATCGTCCTCTCGACGAAGCTCGGCGGGCGTCCCCAGCCGTTCGAGCCGCAGAACGTCGACGCCCTGCGGCAGTCGGTGGACGAGAGCCTGCGCCTGCTCGGGCGCGATCACATCGACATGCTGCTCATCCACGAGCCCGACCGTCCCGGCCAATACGACTGGTGGACCGACTGGGAGGACGTCAACGGGCCCGTGCTCGAGCTGTGCGAGCAGCTCAGGAGCGAGGGCGTCATCAAGTTCATCGGACTCGGCGGGACGACGGTCTACGAGCTGGCGCACCTCTGCCGCAGCGGGAAGTTCGACGTCGTCCTGACGGCCTTCAACTACAGCATCCTGTATCGCGAGGCGGGCGACGCCGTGCTGCCCGCCGCCCGCGAGCAGAACATGGGCGTCATCGCCGGCTCGCCGCTGCAGCAGGGCGCGCTGGCGAAGAAGTACACCGACGCGATCGACGACGCGAGCGTCTACTGGCTGAGCGAGCCGCGGCGCGAGCAGTTCCGCAGCCTGTACGCGTTCGTTGACGAGTGCGGGATGGAGCTGCCGGAGCTGGCGATCCGCTTCGTGATCTCGAACCCCGACGTCGACTGCGTGCTCATGGGCGCCCGGTCGCAGCAGGAGGTCGAGCAGAACGTCGCCTCCGTCGAAAAGGGCCCGCTCCCGGACGACGTGCTCGCCCGCCTCGAGGAAATCGCCGCGATGGTTCCCTACCGGCCGTTCTGCGAGCCGTTCGGGATGGGCGGACGCCTCGCCTGGCCGAAGGCGTACAAGGGCCCGGGCCCGGCGTGACCGCAGAAGCAATCTGCGCCTCTGTGGCATACGCCTCTTTTCAAGGAGAGAACATGAAAGCACTCATGGCCGTGACGCCGGGCGAGATCGCCCTGGGCGAGCTGGACGTGCCCGCCCCCGGCGAGTTCGAGGCACTGGTGAAGATGGAGGCCTGCGCGATCTGCAACTCCACCGACGTCAAGCTGGCGCACAATGAGTTCGTGCCCGGCACGTTCCCCGTCGTCCTCGGGCACGAGGTAGTCAGCACCGTCGTGGAGGTGGGAGCGAAGGTGACCAACTTCAGGCCGGGCGACCGGGTGTTCCGCCAGCGGCTGCGGGACGAGCACGTGCCCGGCGAGGGGCGGAGCTGCTGGGGCGGATTCGCCCAGTACGGACTGGTGGCCGACGAGTGGGCCCGCCAGGACGTGCCGTACGGACCGGACGCGCTCCCGCACGATCAGCAGAAGCTCCTGCTGGACGTCGAGCCCGCGCTCGCCACGGCGATGGTGACGCTCATGGAGTGCCTCGACTGCATCGGCGCCTGCGGCGCCGCGCCGGACGTGTCGGTCGCCGTGGTCGGCTCCGGGCCCGTCGGACAGGCGATGGCGATGTTCGCGAAGCTCCTCGGCGCTTCGCCGGTCTACGCCTTCGGGCGCCGGGAGGTTCACGCGGAGCGCTTCGAGAGCGTCTGCGGCGTGGACGGGTACGTCGCGGGCGGCGAGTTCCCCGAGGAGGTCAGCCGGATCGTCGAAGGCGGCGGGTTCGACCTGGTCGTCGAGGGCGTCGGGTCAAGCGACGCGATGGATGCGTGCCTGCGCCTCGCGGGCGAGAAGGGCAAGGTCCGCGTGTACGGCATCGCGCCGCAGTCCGAGCCCTACAAGCCGCACCAGATGGAGCGCGAGAACGTCGAGCGGGTCGGGGCGAAGGAGGGGCGCGCCCAGCCGCAGCTCGTGGAGCTCGTGCAGGCGGGCAAGGTCGACCTGTCCGACTGGATCACCCACCGCCGCCCGCTGAGCGAAGGGCCGACCGGCTTCGCCGAGGTCGAGAGCAGGCAGGCGACCAAGCTGGTGCTGCTCAACGACGACTAGGACGACTGTGCGGACACGCTGCGCCTTGCTCCGATCACCGGGCCGCGCTCAGTCTGGCGGTGCGCGGTGTCCTTCCAGGGGCGCCGCGAGTCGGGGCGGCACGGGAAGCTGGTACGCTGCAGTACGCGGCGGCCTGGGAAGGCCGCCGCGCTGTGTAAGGCCGCCGCGCTTAGGGGCTTGACAAGTCTTCAAGGTGGGCGACCCCGGGAGCCGATGGCATAATACTGACAGGCGCGCGGGAGCGCCGACGTCGGCGCTTTCGTCGTTGAGGGTCGGGGCGTAATAACGACGTTTTCCCGCGCGCCTGTCTGTTCTGTCCTACCCGATGGCGTCGATGGCCTCGTCCGAGTGCAGCGCCAGCTCCACCAGGTCAATCACCTGTTCGAAATCCAACGGCTTGATGAGGTACGCCGACGCTCCGCAGCGCACGACCTCCCGCTCGGTGTCCGCTGCAGGCCAGGCGGTCATCGCGATCACCGCCGTCGGCTGAAGCTCCGGGTCCTGCGTGATCCGCCGGCACGCCTCGAAGCCGTCCATCCCCGGCATCCGCAGGTCCATCAGGACGACCTTCGGCTTGAGGATCGCCGCGCTGCGCCCGGCTGCGAATCCGTCGTGCGCCTGGTGCACCTCGCACTCGGGAAACGCCTCGCCGATCTCGCCCGCCAGCATCGCGGCGAGCTCGGCGTCGTCGTCGACGATCAGCACGCATTGCGGACCGTGGCGAAGCCCGTCGGGGACGGGCAGTCCCTGGCGGAGCAGGAAGGCCCGCAGGTCCTCGGGGCGGATGCGCCGGTGCCCTCCGGGCGTCCGCCCGGCCGGGAGGAGATCGCGGTCCACCCAGTTGGCGACCGACCGGACCGAGACGCCGAGCATCTCGGCCGCCTGCGTCGTCGAAAGATGTCCGTTTGTCCGCATCGCAAGTATTCTCGATGATGGCTTGCGTTCGTGTGTGTCAAGTATATCGTCCAGCGTGGCTGCGTGTTTGACGAAAACTGCGGATTTTACGGTTTTTGGAGGGAGGAATGGTGAGAATTCCGCCTGCCGATAATCCCTTCTGACGTTAGTCAATCACAGGCCGAACCTTATGCCAGCGACGGACTTGCGCGCCCCACGATTCCCAGGGGGATGGACATGTTTTCTGCAAGGTGGGATATCGGGTGATAATCAGGAAATGCTGACCTAATATGATTTCACTAAGTGTTTGAGGCACTCGACCGTTGCGAAGATGTACACATAGTTGGATAGCGTTATTCGTGGCTGATGCAGCGCAGGTTCACGTCCGTCGGGTCGGGGGACGTACCGAGCCTTTGCATGAGGGCCCTCGGGTCCGAAGGCGGTGCGGTATGGAAGTGCAGCGAGAGGCGCTGGAGAACGTCAGACGTCGTCTGGAAGCGAGCGAGCAGCGGTATCGGGTGCTCTTCGAGACGATGGCGCAAGGGGTTATCTACGAGGACGCGAGCGGGCGAATCATCGACGCCAACCCGGCCGCCTGTCGGATCCTGGGGCTGACGCTCGACCAGATGCGGGGGCGCAGCTCGATGGACCCCCGCTGGCGCGCCATTCACGAAGACGGCTCGCCGTTTCCCGGCGAGGAGCATCCCGCAAGCGTGGCGCTGCGGGAGGGCGAGAGGGTCCCCGACGTCGTCATGGGGGTGTTCAATCCGCGGACCAACGACTACGCCTGGATTCGCGTCCAGGCCGTGCCGCTGGTCGGGGAGGGCGACGACCGTCCGCACCAGGTCTACGCGACCTTCGAGGACATCACCGGGCGCCGCCGCCTGGAGACCGCCTACCGCGCCGTCGTGGAGAACTCGCTTCAGGCGCTGGTCATCGTGGACGCCGACGGCGTGGTCTTCGCCAACCGGCGGGCCGCGGAGATGACCGGCTATTCCGGGGAGGAGCTGCGATCCGAGGGCCGATCGTTTTTCGTCCGTCTGATCCACCCCGATGACCGGGAGATGGTTCTGGACCGCTACGAGCGGCGCCTCCGCGGCGAGGACGTGCCGAACCACTACGAGGTGCGGATGGTCCGCAAGAACGGGGAGGCGTTCTGGACGGAGCTGTACGCCACGCGGATCGAGTACGAGGGGCGTCCGGCCGTTCTGGCCACCTGGCTGGACATCAGCGATCGCAAGGAGTTCGAGCGCGAGTTCATCCAGGCGCAGAAGATGGAGGCCGTCGGGCTGCTCGCCGGCGGGCTCGCCCACGATTTCCGCAACCAGCTCACCGTCGTCAAGGGCTACGCCCAGATGCTCCAGCGGCGCGAGCTCGTGACCGGCAAGGGCGCGTCGTACGTCGAGAACATCGTCGACGCCGTCGACCAGGCGGCCGCGCTTTCCGGGCAGCTTCTCACCTTCGCCCGCCGGGCGCCCGGGCAGGCGGAGGTGGTCGACGTCGGACGGCTTCTGGAGGAGATCGGGCGCTCGCTGCCGCGCCTGCTCGGCGAGGACGTCCGCCTTCGGGTGGACGCGCCGCGCGGGCGGGCCTGCGCGCGTCTCGACCCCGGCGGGCTCCAGCAGGCGGTCATGAACCTGGGGACCAACGCGCGCGACGCCATGCCCGACGGAGGCGACCTGCACGTCGAGGCGGATCGGCGGGACCTGTCGGCCGGGGACGTCGCCGCCCACGGGGTGGAAGCGGGTCCGTACGTCATCGTCCGCGTCGCGGACTCCGGCGTCGGCATGAGCGAAGAGACGATCAACCGCGTCTTCGAGCCGTTCTTCACCACCAAGTCGCCGGGCAAGGGCACGGGGCTCGGGCTGGCGATGGTCTTCGCCTTCGTCCGTCAGAGCGGGGGGTTCATCGAGCTGGAGAGCACGCCGGAGGAGGGCACGTGCTTCACGCTGGGCTTCCCGGCCGTCGACCAGACCCCGCTCGCCGACCAGGACCGCAAGCGTCTGGAAGAGCTGCCGGCCGGGGCGGAATCACTCCTGGCCGTCGAGGACGACGAGCGGATTCGCGCCATCGTCGAGGACGTCCTCTCCGGCTGCGGGTACGACCTGACCGTCTGCGCCGACTACGTGCACGCGCTGGACGAGCTTCACCGCCGCGACGGGGGCCCGCCCGCGGCGCTGATCACCGACGTTGTCATGCCCGGCGGCAGCGGGAGCGAGCTGGCGAAGCTCTTTCGGAATCACCGCCCGGACGGGGCGGTCCTGTTCATCTCGGGAAGGGGACCGGACGACGACGACGGATGGGAGGACGACCCGCGCGCCGAGTGGCTGGCCAAGCCCTTCTCGCCCGCGCAGCTCGCTGATGCGGTCCGGCGCATCCTGGACGCGCCGACGGGATCGTGACTCGGCGTCGATCGCGCCTGCGCCGACCTTGACGCGTCTGCGCCGCCGGGGTAGAACATTCGCTTCGATCCTCCCGGAAAACCGACAGGAGCAGACCCATGGCCGAACAGACGCAGGGACTCAAGATCTACTACGACAAGGACGGCTCGCTCGACGCGCTGAGCGGCAAGACCGTCGCCGTCGTCGGATACGGCAGCCAGGGGCACGCGCACGCCCAGAACCTCCGCGACAGCGGCGTCAATGTGATCGTCGCCGAGCTGGAGGGGACGCACAACCACAAGCTCGCCGTCGAGCACGGCTTCGAGCCCGTCAGCGCCGCCGACGCCGCCCGGCAGGGCGATCTGATCATCATCACCCTCCCGGACGAGCTGCAGGCGTCGGTCTACGAGAAGCACATCAAGCCGAACCTCTCGCCGGGCAAGGCGCTGGGCTTCTGCCACGGGTTCAACGTCCGCTTCGGGCAGATCGTCCCGCCCGACGGCGTGGATGTGATCATGATCGCCCCGAAGGGCCCGGGACACACCGTCCGAAGCTGCTTCGAGGAAGGCAGCGGCGTGCCCTGCCTGATCGCCGTCGAGCGCGACGCCAGCGGCAGCGCCCACGACGTCGCCATGGCCTGGGGCATCGGCGTCGGCGGCGGACGCGCCGGCATCATCGAGACCACCTTCACCGAGGAGACCGAAACCGACCTGTTCGGCGAGCAGGCGGTGCTCTGCGGCGGACTGACCTCGCTGGTCAAGAAGGCCTTCGAGACGCTCGTCGAGGCGGGCTACCAGCCGGGCATCGCCTACTTCGAGGTGCTCCACGAGCTGCTGCTGATCATCCGCCTTATGTCCGAGGGCGGCATCAGCTACATGCGCTACAGCATCTCCAACACCGCCGAGTACGGCGACCTGACCCGCGGCCCGCGGATCGTGACCGACGAGACCAAGGCGGAGATGAAGAAGATCCTCCGCGAGGTCCA
>CAZADC010000232.1:0-6374 GCA_964483755.1 uncultured Planctomycetaceae bacterium
ATACCCGATGATCCGTTCCACATCCCGTTGCTCACCTCGTGCCCTGAAGGCGTGCCAGTCGGTGGCGCAGGTGATTCAACATCTGGGTGTCAGCGAGGCGACGGTTCACCGGCGGCGGAACCAGTATGGCGGCATGAAGACCGAGGAGGCCCGGCGGCTGAAGGAGCTGGAGGGCGAGAACGCCCGGCTGAAGAGGCTGTTGGCCGACGCGACCGGCCTTGCCCGCCGTGCCGACGCCTCTATAATGCTCGCTGTGCGTACGATCGCGGTGATCAACCAGAAGGGCGGCGTTGGCAAGACGACCACGGTCGCCAATCTCGGCGCGGCGATGGCGGCGCGGGGCAAGCGCGTCTGCCTGGTCGACCTCGACCCCCAGGCCCACCTGACGCTGCACTTCGGCATCGAGCCGGGAACGCCCGAGACCAGCACGTACGACGTGCTGACCGGCGGGGCGAGCCTGGCCTCTGCCGCCATGGAAGTCTCGCCCACCCTGGCTGTGGTCCCTTCGGTGATCGACCTGGCCGCCGCCGAGGTCGAACTCGTGGGGCAGGTCGGGCGCGAGCAGGTGCTCGCCGACGCGATGGTCGGCGAATCGCTCGACTGCGACCTGGTCATGATCGACTGCCCGCCGAGCCTCGGGCTGCTGACCCTCAACGCCCTCGCCGCCGCGGACGAGGTGTTCATTCCGCTCCAGCCGCACTTTCTCGCCCTCCAGGGGCTGGGCAAGCTGCTGGAGACGGTCTCGCTGGTCCAGCGGCGGATCAACCCGGACCTGCGGGTAACCGGCGTGATCCTTTGCATGTACGAGACCACCACGCGGCTCAGCGGCGAGGTGGTCGAGGACCTGCGGAGCTTCTTCGAGTCCACCCGCGACGGCGACGCGCCGTGGTCCGGCGCGCACATCTACGAGACGGTCATCCGGCGCAACGTGAAGCTCGCCGAGTGCCCGTCCTACGGGACGACGATCTTCGACTACGAGCCGGGCTCGCACGGCGCCGACGACTACGCCGCCCTCGCCGAGGAGTTTCTGCGGGTCAGCGGTGAGCCGCAGGGACAGCCGGGCGACGCCGTTAAGCTGTCGGCAGAAATGGAGCGGCCCGCCGAACAGCTGCGGCGATCGACCGCCGCCCTGAGCGAGCGGATCGTTCAACGCATTCCTCCCCGCACGGCCGCACGGCCGACCTCACCCGCCATGCCGGAGCGCGTCCCCCTCCGCGGGCCGGTCGCGGCCGACACGTTGTGAGCGCCGCGGCTGCAATCCGCCGCACGTCGCTCGTCCTGCTGATCGCCCTGTGGTTGCTCGCCTTCGCGGCTACGCATGTCCCGGCCGAAAGACTCCCGGCACTGCATGCTTCCGACAAGACGCTCCATGCCGCGGCCTACTTCGCCCTCGCCGCGTGCTTCTGGATGGTGCTGGCCCTCCAGCGAGTGGCTCCGGCCCGTCGGGCGGGGCTCGTCGTCGCAGGTCTGCTGGTCTACGGGGCGTTCGACGAGCTCACCCAGCCACTGGTCAATCGCCACGCGTCCGCGCTGGACTGGGTTGCGGACGCCGTCGGCGTCATCTTGGCCGTGATCGCAGCCGAGACGATCGCATTTTTCGTCCGGAGACGTGCCGCACGCGGCTGACCGGTCGTGGGACTCGTGGCGAAGCACGTTTCCGCCGAGCATGTCCCGAACGAAGAATGGAATCTCCACGGCGGGACGTGGCGGATTCGGGCGGGCCGCCTATCTGTTCTGCTTCACGCGGTCAGCGGCGGTGTGCCCGGGACAACCGGCGCCGGTGACGTCGGGGGGCTTGATTCCCAGCGCCGCGGCCGCTCCGTCGGGGGCGAACGTGACGCGCCCGTCCTCGCCGACGGTGACCTTCGGATCGCCCGTGACGTTCCCATCGGGGACCGCCATCGACTCGCCCTCGCCGGAGCCCGCCCTGTGCGGTCCGCTCTCGAGCCCCTTGCGTGCGTGAAGGACGTTGCCCGTGATCTCGGCCGATTCGGGGCAGGTGAACCGCAGGAAGCCGCCCGCGACGCAGACGTTTCCGGTCCAGGTGTAGTCCTCGCATTTCAGGAAGGTGACCTTCATGTCGCCGTCGGTGACGAAGACGTTGCCCCGCACCGTGTTGCGCCGGGCCATGTGGTTGTGATTGACCCACCCGACGCGCAGCGCCACGTTGCCCTCGATGACGGAGTCGGCGATCTGCTCGTCGAGGTAGTAGGCCGAGGCGCCGAATCCGCCGCGGTCGACGATATCGTGGATGAAGTTGCCCCGCAGCGTGATCCGCTCGCAGAACGTCGTGTAGATGCCCGCCCCGTCGTGGAGCACCTTCATCGCCCGGTAGAGGTGGTTGGCCTCGATCACCGCGTCGTCGCCGCCGGCGTTGATGGCGGAGTAACTCGTGTCGTGCACGGTGTTGTGGGCGACGCGCAGCCGTTTGCCGCCGCCGCGGATGCCGATCCCGCTGGGGTAGGTCAGGCCGACGTCGTGCACGTGGTTGTCGCGGACCAAGGCGTCGGCTCCGCGGCAGACGACCCCGCCCGCGCCCGTGTCGTGAACGTGACAGTTCTCGACGACCGCTTCATCTCCGAAGACCTTCACGCCCTGCCCGGCGACGGTGAACACCTCCAGCCCGTCGATCCGGCATCGCGGCGCGTGCGTCGCCGTCAGGGCGCCGTCGAACTTCAGCGCCCCGAACCCCCCCGCCATCAGAGTCGTGTTGGTGACGGTGAGGCGCAGCCCGCGGATCGTCACGTCGGGAACCGGCGCGTCTTCCGTCCCGTCGATGCGGATGATCGTCTCCGTGGTCGCCGCCAGCGCACGGATGCGCGTCATGTCCTGCCCATCGAGCGGCCGATAGACGACACGTCCCGCGGAACGGTCGAGGCGCCACTGGCCGGGACGGGTCAGCCCTTCGCGAATGTTCCACACCTCGTACTTGTGGACGTTGAACCCGCCCGGCGGATGACCGGCCGGGTTGGAGAACCGCACGGTTCGCGTCTCGGGGTCGAGCGACGTCAGGCCGACCATCGACTCGTCCCACATGTGGTAGACGGTCAGCTCGGCGTTGCGGACGTCCAGCCATTCGCCCAGGTCGCCGTCGCGATAGACGAGCGTGGTCAGCTCCTTTTCGGTGGGCTTGCGCTTCCACCCGCCCGCCGTCGTCGACATCCAGGGCACATCGAAGACCGACTCGTGTTCGAAGAACCCCTCCTCCGGCAGGCGGGCCCGCGGGCACAGCCGTCCGTCGACGCTCAGCAGTCGGAAGTCCCACTCGCCGCTCGCGGCGGTCGGAACATCGGCGAACCACAGATCACCGTCTTGCTCGTCGCGGCGCCACCCGCTGATTTCCCGTCCGCCGATCAGCGTGACCGGTCCGTCATCCGTCGTCTCGATCGTGAGCCCGGCGTCCCTGCCCGTCAGCACGACCGGCTCCTCGACGAAGTACTCGCCCGGCGCGAGGCGGATTGTTCCGGGCCCGTCCCCGTCTCGAGCGGCGCCGACGGCGGCGTGGAGAGTTCGCAACGGCCCGTCATCAGCGCTTGCGCGGGGCGATTGTCCCGGCCGATCGTCCCGGCCGTCGGGTGCGACGTATACAACGGTCATCGGTGATGCCTTTCCGCCTGTGTGTGCCCGGGGTCGGGCGCTCGCCTGCTGCGCCGCTGCGGCGATCAGCACGGGCGCGAGCAGCAGTGCCGTCGCACGTCGTCCCGCCGCAGCCGCTTGTCCGGTAAATCCGTGGAACATGCAGGGTCACCTTCACGAACCGGTCCAGCCCTGTCAAGCGGCCGTCGCGGCGGCACGGCGCTTCGCAAGCCTACAATGCTTGCAGACCAACGGAAGGGAGATCGCTGCATGAAGCCGATTTTCGATCGCTCCGCCAAGAACCCGATCCTCACGCCGCAGAACATGCCTTTCTCGGCCGAGGCGGTGCTCAACCCCGGCGCTGTCGAGCACAACGGATACGTCGTGCTGCTGCTGCGCATCGAGGACACGACCGGCTACTCGAACATCTACGTCGCCCGCAGCCGCGACGGTGTCAGCCACTGGGACGTCTCGCCCGAGCCGCTGCTGGAGCACGGACTCCCGGAGATGCGCTATGAACAGTGGGGCTGCGAGGATGCGCGCGTGGTCTACCTTGCCGAGCAGGAGCGTTACTACATCACGTATACCGCCTATTCGCCGGCGGGGGCGGCCGTCGGGCTGGCGTACACCGACGACTTCGAAACCGTCCAGCGGATCGGATTGATCTTCTCGCCGAACAACAAGGACGCGACGCTCTTCCCCTGCCGGTTCGATGGGCGCTGGGCCGTGCTGCACCGCCCGGACGCGGGGGGAGGCATAGAGAACATCTGGAGCGCCTTCTCGCCGGACCTGGTCCACTGGGGACAGCCGCACTGCGTGCTGCGGGAAGGTCTGGGCCCGAGCTGGGACGCCGTGAAGGTCGGCACGGGCCCGCCGCCGGTGAAGACCGACCTCGGGTGGCTGCTGCTCTACCACGGCGTCAAGGCGTACGCCGGACAGATGGCCTATCGTGTCGGCTGCGCGATGCTCGATGCCGAGCAGCCCTACAAGATGATCGCCCGCAGCCCGCGGTGCATCTTCAAGGCGTCGGCGTCGTACGAGATGTCCGGACTCGTGCCGAACGTCGTCTTTCCCACCGGAATGCTCCTGCGGGGCGACGAGTTGTGGATGTACTACGGTGCGGCCGACACGTGCATCTGCCTCGCCACCGCCCGCCTCGACGACGTGCTGGCGACGCTGGAGGACTGACGCCCGCACCGTCCGCCGCCTCTGCACCTCACTGCGCCGCGGCTTGCCGCATCTGCACCGTCGCGTTGACAGGCGCCCACCCATCGGGAAAGATGACCTGCGGTTCACGGTTCCCGCATCGGCCCGCGGGCGGATGTGGGGACGGAAACGACGGGACGCCCGCAAGCCGGAGCGGCCGAGAACGGTTCTCCCGACGAGTGACGCGGAATGCAGTGGAGCTGAACATGAGCAAGACCATCGACCTTGAGCTCGTCTCGCACATCGGCAAGCTCAGCCGCATCGAGCTGACCGAAGACGAGAAGCGGACCTTCGCCGATCAGCTCGGCGCGATCATCGAATACTTCGACAAGCTCCAGGAGCTGGACACCGAGGATGTCGAACCGATGGCCCACGCGGTCGAGCTGCACAACGTCCTCGCCGACGACGAGCCGGGCGAGTCCCTGAGCCCCGACGCCGCCCTCGCCAACGCGCCCGATCGAGACGGCGACCACTTCAAGGTTCCCAAGGTCATCGGCGACAGCCAGTGACGGGCGGCGGGACACCGCAACGACACGAGAACGGAAGCGCACGATCATGACGGACATTCGGGAATTGACCGCCCTGGAACTCCGCGACGCCATCGCCGACGGTGAGGCGTCCGCCTCTGACGCCGCTCAGGCCTATCTCGACGCGATCGAGGCCGATGACGGGCGGATCAACGCCTGCAACGAGACCTGCGCGGACTGGGCGATGGAGCGGGCCCGGGAGGTCGACGCCGACCGCGCCGCCGGCCGACCGCTCGGCCCGCTGGCGGGCGTGCCCGTGGCTGTCAAGGACAACCTCGCCACCGGGCGCGGGAGGACCACCTGCTCCTCGAAGATCCTCGCCGAATTCCGCGCCCCTTACACCGCCACGGCGGTCTCGAAGCTGCTGGACGCCGGCGCGGTGATCCTCGGCAAGACCAACATGGACGAGTTCGCGATGGGCTCGTCGACCGAAAACAGCGGGTTCGCCCCGACGCGGAATCCCTGGGACACCGACCGCGTTCCGGGCGGGTCCTCGGGTGGATCGGCGGCCGCGACGGCGGCGCGACTCTGCGCGGCGTCGATCGGAAGCGACACCGGCGGCTCCATCCGCCAGCCCGCGGCGTTCTGCGGCGTCGTCGGATTCAAGCCCACCTACGGCCGCGTCAGCCGGTACGGGCTTGTCGCGTACGGGTCCAGCCTGGACCAGATCGGCCCGCTGACCCGCGACCTGCCCGACTGCGCTCTGCTGACGGGCGTAATCGCCGGCCACGACCCGGCCGACTCGACGTCCATCCCCGCCGACGTTCCCGACTACCTCGCGACGCTGGATCGGCCGATCGAGAATCTGCGCGTCGGGCTGCCGCGCGAGTTCTACTCCGACGCGCTGGACGCCGAGACCCACGCCGCCATCCGCGCCGCGGCCGACGTCTACCGCGCAGGCGGCGCGGAAGTCGTTGACGTGAGTCTCCCGCACAGCCGCATCGACGTCGGCGACGACGGCGCCCTGTCCAGCTACGCCGTGGCGTGCTACTACATCGTCGCGATGGCGGAGGCGTCCAGCAACCTCGCCCCCCTTCTTTTGTGTTTGACTTTGCATCGTTGCTG
>CAZADC010000233.1:0-6367 GCA_964483755.1 uncultured Planctomycetaceae bacterium
CTGCGGGTGCTGCGGCGGAAGCGGCCGCCACGTCAGCGAACTCCTCGTCCTCGTCCAGGGGCTCGGCGACGACGGCGGGTTCATCGCCATCCCGGTCTGCCGCGTCGTCGCGCGGCGGGTCCTCGGTCTCGGCAAGCTCGTGGCGTCCGTCGGCCATCGCTTCGAGAGCGTCGGCGTGGTCCTTGTAGTTCCGGTCGTCGGTTTCGGCCATGTCGGGGGTCCCGTTGCCTGGAAGTCGCCCGCAACCCCCGCTTTCCCGACCGTCGGGGTCGGCGGGCGCTTTCCCAACTATAATGCAGTGATGATAATGCCATTCTCGCACCCGGCCAAGGGTTTTCGACGGGTCCGACCGGCCGGGCGCCGGACCAGACCGATCCGCCTGACAGGAGAACGCACATGAACATCCGTAAACCGTTCCGGGCCGGAAGCTTCTACGACGCCTCGCCGGAGACCTGCCGCCGGCACGCCGAGCAGCTGCTCGACGACGCCGAGCTGCCCGAGGACCTGCCGGACGACCCGAAGGGCGCGCTGGCGCCCCATGCCGGATGGGCGTTCTCGGGACGGCTGGCGGCGAGGGCGATCAAGGCGCTCGCCGCCGCGGAGCCCGAGACCCTCGTGCTGTTCGGCGCCGATCACGTCGGCGTCGCGCGGGAGGGCGAGGTGTACGATTCGGGCATGTGGCGGACGCCGATGGGCGACGTGCAGATCGACGCCGCCCTCGCGGCCGAGTTGATCTCCGCCCGCAGCGACTGCATCCGCGCCTATCCCCAGGCCCACAGCCATGAGCACTCGCTGGAAGTGCAGGTGCCGCTCATCCAGGCCGCGCTGCCGGACTGCCGGATCGTGCCGATCACCATACCGCCCAGCCCGCTGGCGGTTACGATCGGGCAGGCGGTGGCCGAGACGATCGCTGCGGGCAATGCGGACGTCCGCATCCTCGGGAGCACGGACCTTACGCACCACGGCGGGCACTTCGGCGACTGGGGCGGCGCGAGCGGCGACGCGGGCGTCGAGTGGACCGAGGACAACGACCGTCGCCTGCTGGAGCTGATCGAGTCGATGGACGCCGAGTCGATCGTCCCCGAGGTGGACAGCCGGCACAACGCCTGCGGCGCGGGCGCCATCGCCGCGACGGTCGCCGCGTGCCGCCAGCTCGGAGCGGAGCGGGGAGTCGTGCTCGAATACACCAACAGCTATCGCGTCCTGCAGGCCGCCCACGGCTCGCCGCGGGACGACACGACGGTGGGCTACGCGGCCGTCGTGCTCGCGTGAGGGACGGTTCCGTCGGCGCTGCGACGCATCCGCGGAGGTGGAGCCGCCGCGGCGCTATGATGGAATGTCGCAATAGGATCGGCGTTCCGAACGCGAGACGACCCTTTGTCAATATCGGATCCACATGGCGGAAGGGGCGGTGCGGAGGCGAACGGAAGCCTCCGTCTGGCGACCATGCGTTTCGTCGACGCGCTGCCGCTGGTGGAGGGACTGGAGGAGAGGGGTGGCGTCGAACTGTTCAGCGACGCGCCCAGCCGGCTGGGGCGGCTCCTCGCCGACGACCGCGCCGACGTGGCGCTGCTCTCGTCCATCGAGCTCCAGCGGATTCCGGCGCCGCTGACGGTTATCCCGGCGGGCTGCGTGTCCAGCCGCGGCGCGACGTTCACCGTGCGGGTGTTTTCCCAGGTGCCCGCCGACCGGATCGAGGTGCTGTGGACGGACATGGACGCCGACAGCTCGGTGGTGCTCGCACGCCTGCTCTGGGCGGAGAACTACGACCGGGCCCTGCACGTCATCCCCTTTGAGCCGGACTATCACGAGCTGCCGGAGGACGCCGAAGCCGTCCTGCTGGTCGGCGACAAGGTGGTCGCCAACCCGCCGCCGCTCGGGTACGAGCGCCAGTTCGACCTCGGCGCCATGTGGTTCGAGATGACCGGGCTTCCGTTCGTCTTTGCCGTGTGGACCGCCGGAGCGGGGGCGGACCTGGACCGCGCTTACCGCCTGCTTTCCAACGCCCGCCGCAGCGGCATGGAGCACCTCGAACGCATCGCCCGCGAATACGCGCCGGTCCACGGCTGGCCGGACGACCTGGCGCTGCGCTACCTGACGCGACACCTCGAATTCGAGTTCACCGAGGAACATCGCGAGGGGATGGAGGAGTTCTTCGAGCGGGCCGAGGACTTCCGGCTGATCGACCACGTCCGTCCCGTCCGCTACTACCGCCCGTAAGAGAAGCGGCACTTCCCGCCTGCCCGCAGGCTGTCGCTGGACGGACACGCCGCGCCCGCATATCCTTCCGCATCGAGCAACGGGAGACGCGATGGCGGAGCTGGCGGCAACCGGAGAGCGACTCGTCCCCAACGCCTGGCGAAACCGGGACGAATACCTGGCGTATCTTCGCCAGCGGTTCGCGTACGGCGTGGCCGCGTCGGAGCTGGCCGGCGCGGGGCGCGTGCTGGACTTCGGATGCGGGTCGGGGCTGTGCACCCGCGTCCTGGGCGACGTGGTGGACGAGATCGTCGGCGTGGACGTCGCGCCCGACGCGGTCGCCTACGCGACGGCGCACTACGGCTCGGACACGTGCTCGTTCCGCGTCTACGACGGCGCCCGCCTGCCGTTCGACGACGCCTCGTTCGACGCGGCCGTCAGCTTCCATGCCATCGAGCACATCCGCCACGACGCCGCCGCCGTCGCCGAGATCGCCCGCGTGCTGCAGCCCGGCCGGGCAGTACTGATAAGCACGCCGAACCGCGCCAACCGCGTCGAGCCGGGTCGGCGTCCATGGAACAAGTTCCACGTGCGGGAGTACGACGACGCCGACCTTGCGGCGCTGCTTTCGACGCAGTTCGCCGGCGTGCGGGTCCGCGGCGTGACGGCGACGGAGGAGGTTCACGCGATCGAGATGGCCCGCGTCGCCCAGTCGCGACGGATGCGGCGCTGGGACGTCCTGAACCTTCGCGGGCTGATTCCCGACCGCTGTCGGCCTTGGGTGACGCGTCTCGTGCGGAGGGTCATCCCCCGGCGCGACCCGTCCGACGAATCGGGGGACTGGGTGGATCGCTACGGCCTGGAGGATTTCCGCCTCACCGAGACGGACCTGGACGACGCCCTCGACCTGCTCGCCACCGCCCGCAAGCCGGTGTGATCCAAGGCTGCATCAACGGCTGAGGCCGTCGGTGCCGGGCGGCGGAGGCGGTTGTCCACCTTCGTCGCCTGTGGCGGAACTCGCGGTCGGAAGCGGCGGACGGGTGGACAGGATTTGGCGTTTCGCCCGGCCCCTTCTGTGCATCACGAATGCCGTGACGCCGGCCAGGACCGCCAGCCCGAGCGCGAGTGCGGTCCACGATTCCCCAGGGATGAAGAAGTCCCCCCTTCGCAGGTTCCGCAGCGTCATCCACAGGAATACGATCAGGCCCGCATAGCCCGTGTACACGCCCGGCAGGTACCCGACCCATTTCGGGCGAATCTTCTGCGAGGCGTCGGCCGGGTCGAGCCCCGCCGCCGTTGCTTTGTTGCGAAAGGCCCGCCCGCGCCAAGCGCACAGCACGTACGGAATCGCGGTGATGCCGGCAAGCACGGCGAGCATCCTGATCAGCCCGTCGGCGAGGGCCTCGCCTCTCTCCCGCGGACTGAGAGGGACGGTCCAGTTCGTCGGTCCGTCAAGCCGGATCAGCACGTCTCGAAGCGCGTGAGCGGCCTTCCTGTCGTGCGGCTCGAAGCCGACGGCCGTGATGCGCAACGCCCGCGGCCTGATGGGTACTGTCACGGTGCGGAGTACCGCCTTCTCGCCCAAGGCCGCGTTCCGGTATACCAGCACTTGGAGTTGAAATGTCTTCCATGCCTCCCGGTAGGTCCGCTCGACACCCGGGATCTCCGCCGGCTTGCTGTTGTCCGGGTCATGCGGGAGCACGCCGTCCAGCGGTTCGATGATGAGGACGATCGCCTGCTCCCCGCCCGGGTCCCCGCGCCGGTAGACGTATGTGGAGGCGAGGGTCGACGGGAGTGCGTCATTGGAGACCGGTTCGAAGCCCTCGGGGAGTGTAAGACGAATGTTCAGCGCCGTATCCGTCAGGACGTGTCTCTCCGCGCCGGCGGTGCGGTCGGGCGCGGAGACCATCATCAGCAGAGCGAAGAAAGCTGCGATTGCCCGTTGCCTCATGGGTTCCTCCCGTTAATGGCCGCATGCGGACGGCCCCCTCGGATTGATGCACTGCACCAAAGCCGCGACCGCGCCGTCACGTGCCGCGCGACGCGCGGTCGGCTAGACTACGCCCGGCGAGACTCGAACTCACAACCTTCTGCTCCGGAGGCAGACGCTCTATCCAATTGAGCTACGGGCGCGGGCGCCGAGGCGTCGGGCCTCAGCGATGCGTCATTGTCTTGGAAGCCGCCCGGCTTGTCAATTCAATGTGCGAACGAGGGTCAGTATCACGCCTGCCGGCGGCGTCGTTCAGCGCAGGTCCTCCATGGCTCGCGATTGACCGGTTCCGCACAACCTGCAGGCCAATGCATTCGTGTCCCCCGTGCTCAGACGGGATACACCTGCGACCGCGCAATCCGGTTTGGAGCGGCGAGACCCGTTCGGTATGATTCGCTGTTCTATCCTGCGAGCGAGCGCCGTTCGCTGGAGACGATGCAGACATGAGGAGATATCCGACAACCCGACTTCGACGCCTGCGCGCCCGATCGGCAATGCGCGATCTGCTCGCAGAGACACGCCTCGCGCGCGAGCAGCTCATCGTCCCCCTGTTCGTCACAGCCGGGCGGGGCGTGCGGACGAAGATCGACTCGATGCCCGGACAGGTCCGCTACTCGGTGGACGAAGCCGTCGAGCACGTCCGGCGGCTCGCCGACCTCGGACTGCAGGCCGTCCTGCTGTTCGGGATTCCCGAGACGAAGGACGCCACCGGCTCCGCCGCGTGGGACGACGCCGCCCCCGTGCAGCGCCTGTGCGCCGAAATCCGTCGCAACGTCCCGGACATGCTCGTCCTCACCGACGTCTGCCTGTGCGAATACACGTCGCACGGACACTGCGGCGTGCCGGCGCGGCGGGCGGACGGGACGACGGACGTGGACAACGACGCGACGTTGGCGCTTCTGGCGCGGACGGCCGTCTCCCACGCCCGCTGCGGCGCCGACGTTGTCGCCCCCTCGGCGATGATGGACGGGCAGGTGGGCGCGATCCGCGAGGCCCTGGATGCGGACGGATTTGCCGACACGGCGATCCTCTCCTACGCCGTCAAGTTTGCCAGCGCCCTGTACGGGCCTTTCCGTGACGCGGCCGGCAGCGCGCCCGGCGAAGGCGACCGGCGGGGATACCAGATGGACCCCCGCGCCGCGCGGCAGGCGATCGCCGAGGCCCGGATGGACCTGGACGAGGGCGCCGACATGCTGATGGTCAAGCCCGCCGGCGCGTACATGGACGTCATTGCGGAGGTGCGCCGCCGGTTCGATGCGCCGCTGGCAGCTTACCACGTCAGCGGAGAGTACGCCGCCGTCAAGGCCGCCGAAGCCGCCGGATGGCTGGACGGACGCGCCGCGGCGCTGGAGATCCTGACGGGCATTCGACGGGCGGGCGCGGACGCGATCGTCACCTACTTCGCCGAGGACATTGCCGAGCTCTTGTGAGTCGAGCTTTTCATGGATTCCGTCAACGACCGTGCCTGCGACCCGGCGATGCCTGACGGCCCTCGCGATTGCGGGCTGTTCTTCCTCGACGTGCTGGGCGAGTACGCCCCCGACCAGGTCCGCGTGCGCTGGGTGGACGACGTCAGGCCGACCAACCGCGAAGTGGACCGGCAGATCGACAAAGTCTGGGACGAGCAGCGTCTGCGGGCACAGGCAAGCGACATCCGCCTTCACAATGCCCGCCTGTGCCGCCTCATTGACCATCGTGCTACCTGCGACGGTCTGGCGCTCACGCTGGGCACGGTGAGCTACAGGGACTTCGTCGGCACCAATCTCACCAACCCGCACCTGCGCTATCTGCACGGCGACGAGGTGCTCGCCAACCCGCTCGGCATCTCGGCCGCCGTGGTCACCTCCGACGACTTCCTGGTTCTCGGACGACGAAGCGGGCGGGTCCTGTGGCACGCCGGGATGATGCATCCCGTCGGCGGCATGGTGGAGCCCAGGCACCAGACGCTCGCGCCGGATCCGTTCGCCTGCATGGCCGCGGAGCTCTGCGAAGAAACGGGCATATGCAACGGCGACGTGGTGGAGTCCGTCTGCATCGGGCTGGTCCGTGACCGGCGGATCGTCCAGCCGGAGCTGATCTTCGACCTGACCGTCCGTCCGACGGCCGGGGAGATCCGCCGACGGGCGGCCGAGGCCCGCGACGCCCACGAGCACGCCGAAATGATCCCTGTGCGCGACA
>CAZADC010000234.1:0-6352 GCA_964483755.1 uncultured Planctomycetaceae bacterium
CGCTGGAGCAGCTCCGCGGGT
Source organism: uncultured Planctomycetaceae bacterium (assembly GCA_964483755.1). Taxonomy (GTDB): domain Bacteria; phylum Planctomycetota; class Phycisphaerae; order SM23-33; family SM23-33; genus CAZADC01. The sequence goes on from CAZADC010000234.1 coordinate 22, forward strand.
ACGTGGCCTTCCTGGGCGCCGACGGGCTGAGCCTGCTGCTGGTCGAGCGAGGCCCGCAGGTCAAGGTCCGACGGCTCGAGAACAAGCTGGGCATTCACGGCAGCCCGACGTGCGAGATCTTCTTCGACCGCGCGCCGGCGAAGCTCATCGGCGAACGCCAGCGCGGGCTGATCACCTACGTGATGAGCCTGATGAACGGGGCGCGGATCGGCATCGCCGCCCAGTCGCTGGGCATCGGCGAGGCGGCCTACCGGGTCGCGCGGGACTACGCCCACTCCCGCAAGCAGTTCGAGACCGCCATCGAGAATTTCCCCGCGGTCCGCAAGCTGCTGGTGGACATGAGCCTCGACGTCCAGGCCGCCCGGGCGCTGACCTACTTCGCGACCTACTGCGTCGACATCGAGGTCGGCGCCCTCCGCAAGCTCGAGTTCGGCGAGGTCACCGACAAGGACGAGGCCAAGGCGCTCAAGAAGCTCTCACGCCACTACAGCCGCTGCAACAAGCTGCTGACGCCGATGAGCAAGTACTACGCCTCCGAGATGTCCATGCGGGTGGCGAACGGCGCCATGTCCGTGCTGGGCGGAAGCGGGTACATGAAGGACTACCCCGTCGAGCGGCACCTGCGCGACTCGCGGATCACGACGATCTACGAGGGCACCACGCAACTCCAGGTCGTCGCCGCCGTCGCCGGCGTGCTGTCCGGCACCGCACGGACCCTCATCGACGAGATGCTCGAAAAGCCCACCCGCGCCAAGAGCTGGCCGGGGGACGTCCGGCCGCTGCTCGGGCAGATCCGCGAGGGCATCGAGCTGCTCGACGAGTCGATCGCGTTCGTCAAGCAGCAGTCCGGCACGAACTACCGCGACCTGTACGCCCGCGACCTGGTCGACATCGCGATGCACCTGATCATCGGCATCCTGTTCTGCGACCACGCGACCGCGTGGGACCGCAAGAAGGCCGTCGCACGACAGTGGCTCGCCGAGAAGCTCCCCGAGATGCGCATGCAGCGCGATCGCATCTGCTCCGGCGTGGTCGACCCGGTCACCGAGTTCGAGGACATCGCCGGACCGCTGCCCGTCGTGGAGTAAGCGGCCGACGCGGCCGGGGCGTCAGGACGACCCGCGGAGAATCTCGAACGCGGGTTCCACGTCGCGCGCTTCCGCGAGGCGGTCGACGAGGGCGGCCGTGTCGAGGGATGCGGGCGGGACGTCGTCGGCGATGCTCATCGCGGCCGCCAGCCCGGCGGCCTGACCCGTCGCCATGCACGTCTGCTGGATGCGCAGGCACGCCTGCGCCTCGTGCTCGGCCGAGATACACCGCCCGGCGGTCAGCAGGTTCTCCACGTCGCGGGAAATCAGGCACCCGTAGCGGACGTCGAAACACTCGCCCGCCTCGACGCGACGCACCCGCGGGCGGTAGTCGTCGGCGTCGAACTCCACGCCCTTGCCCTCGGCCGATTCGGCCGGGTGGATGTCGATCTCCCACGAGCAGCGGGCGATCCCGTCGGCGTGGGTCTTCAGCTCCCACGCGTCGTCGGCCGTGGCGGTCGCGACGCCGTGGACGCGCCGGCTCGACCGCACGCCCGGCTCGTCGGCGATGCCGGCCAGGAACAGTCCCTCGCAGCCGTCGCGCTGCTGGCGCACCTCCAGGCGCCGGCGGATCTCCTCGCGCCCCTCCTGCATGGCGCGGGTCAGGTCCCACGGACACAGCGGATTGACGCGGAGCATCCGCAGCAGGCCCGCCTGGAAGAGCGGCGTCGGCCCGAGGCTTCGCCCGGTCAGCGGCGGATTGGTCAACCCCGGCGTGTAGTTGTCGCCGGTCGGCACGCCCCCGTACCAGGCGTTGAGCGACACGCCCATCGCCCACGGGCGGGCGTCCACGCCGCAGTCGAACCCCGCCCCGGCCGCGGCGGCCACGTCCGCGTCGCCCGTGGCGTCCACCACGCGACGCGCCAGCAGGGCCCGCCGCCCGGCCTTGGTCTCCACGAGCACGCCGCGGATCGCCCCGTCAATCACGATCGCCCCGGCACAGCGGACGAGGTGCAGCGCGTCGACGCCGGCGCCCGACGTCAGCGCGTCCCATGCGTACGGCACGGCCATCGGATCGACCGATCCGACCAGCCACGTCGTGTGCGGGTACTCCTGGCGGAGCAGGTCCGTGACGCCGCCGAGGCGCTGCAGCTCGCGGGCCCACTCATGCCAGACGCCCTGGAAATCCACGCCGTTGGTCGAGAGGATCGGCACGACGTTCTGCGTCACCGGCGCGCCGCCGAGATGCCCGTGGCGTTCGACGAGCAGCGTCCGCGCCCCGGCCCGACCGGCCGCCACGGCCGCGGCGCAGCCCGCCGGACCGCCGCCGCAGACCACCACGTCCCACTCGCCCAGCACGGGCACGTCCCGCGCCGGCTCGCGGTAGACGTGTCCGCTGTCGTCGCAAAGGTGCTCGGCCATCACGTCCTCTCCGTCGCGTCGGCGACGGCTGCGAGTTGATCGGTGAACTCCGTCGGGAGCGCCCCGTCGGGCGCGATCGGAACGTCCCAGGTGATGACCCCGCCGAAGCCGTTCACGTATCGCGTGTAGGCGGCGACAAGATCAGTACCGAACCGCGGCTCTCCGCCGCCCCAGCGCCGGCCGAGGAACGTCAGCACGTGGTACTGCGCGCCGCCGATCTCGGCCGGGGGCGGGCCGAAGCGGTTCCCGTCGCCGCGCCAGGTGCTCACGGGCAGGTTTCCGTCCACCTCGCCGGCCGTGAAGTCCTCATACTCCGTCTGCGAGATCACCGGCACCCGCACGCCGGGGTTGTAGGCGACGATGGCGTCCGGGTTGCCCGCCTTCAGCGCCCGCGTCAGGCTGGCCCAGTTCGGCTCTTCCGGGTGGTCGTACATGTCCGCGGCGAAGTAGCACCCGTCGATCCACCAGCCGTGGACGCGGCGTCCCCAGCGCTCGGACCACTCGCGGATGATCCGCTCCCACAGCCGCTGGAATCCGGCGAGGCGCTCGGCCGTCGTCGCCCGGCCGAACCCTTCGTTTGCGGGCGCCTCGGCGAAGCCCCACTTCCAGCGGAGCTTCTCGACGGCGACCGGGTCGCGGTTCGGCGCCCCGCTCGGCAGGTAGACCAGCAGACGGATGTCCCGCTCGGCGAGGGCGCCCGCCAGGTCGGCGATCAGGTCCCGCCGGGAGCACTTGCTGGGCTCGATGCCGACGATCTCGTCGTACGTCGCGTTGGGCGAGCAGTAGTGCCCGCTGTTCTGCCCGATCGTGACGAAGTAGTACGGCGCCCCCGCGGCCGCGAGCTGGTCGGCGAGGGCGTCGACGTCAAACCCGTCGACCTGCCGGTTCCATTCCTCAGCCGACATCGTCTCCGGAACCAGGTAGTGGCTCAGCGCACCCCACCCCGCCTGGCGGAACCACGACGTGTCACTGCGATACGGATTGCTCATGTTCCTCTCCGCTGAAGCGACCGCTCCGGCTGCTTCCGGGAACCATGGTCTGGAGCAATTGAAGACAATTGAAGGCAATTGAAGACAATTGAAGGCAATTGAAGATAGATCACAGCAAGCTCTTTTACTGAATAGACTTATATTTTGAGGCATTGCATACTCAACCAGCTTCAATGACCGGATACCACCGTGCACCCCGCGTCCGGCCCTTGAGCTGAACCTTCCCCTCCGCCTTCATTTCCTGCAGCAGCGTCTGCACCTGCGACCGCTTAAGGTCTGGCAGAACCTGCATGAGTTCGCGCAGCTTGCTTCCATCGGCGCGGTATTCACGAATGTGCTTCAAGAGCAGTTCCTTGTTCGTCCGGCGATCCAACCCCTTATGGCGAGTATACTTACCCTCTTCACCGAGGAACCCGTACAGCTTCCGGGACAGGATGTACCTGGCGCCGCGCCCCTTTCCAACTCTTTCCACTACGCCGCATTCGCGCAGGTTGACCAAGCGGTGCTTCAGAGGGGCTGGTACTTCCCGCCCGCGGCGCAGCATGTCCAGCACAAGCAAGTCCTCAACGCCAAACGGGGCCAAGGCTTGTTCGGCAACGTTTTCCAGGAACCTCAGGAAGCGCACGTCTTGTACTTCTCCCTGGATGAGCAAGCTCACACGGTGCTCGTCGGAGTTCGAGTAGTCGGGAGTTGCCTTGCCTTCCCGAATGGACTTCTCGAACATCCGATCAGCTCCCTGTCCGGATCGTTCGACCAACCCGCACTTCTGAAAGGCCTCTGCAAGCCGGCGGTTGCGCCAAGCTTGTCTTCGAAGGATGTTCTCCGGCGTAACGCCCCCGATGAACCCGCCTGGGCTTACTATTTCCATTTGCTTCGGAGACTGTCGGATGAAGACTGAGTCCTGCAGGCGGTAGTCTCGATGGCACACCGCGTTCAGGATGGCCTCCCGAATGACGTCATGGTCGAACATCGGGATGTCCCGGCGGAATAATCCGTCTCGGAACTCTTGAAGATCATTTCGGGCGTCGATCAGTTGCCAAAGCTCGTCGTACCAGGTCAGGAATCCCTGCCGGAACTCTCGCCTGACCTGGGGATGGATGGCCTCCTCTGCAGAGCGGAACTCATAGATCACTTCCGCGTGCGGCAGGCAACGCCCGAGAGCCTGATGCGTCCCCAGCAGGATGAGCGCTGCATGCGTCACCTTGCCATCGACCAGAAGCTCGGCATCAGACAGCAGTTGTTCGGTCGGGAGCGATTCATAGCTCCTATTGCGACTCTTGCGCAACCATTGCCGCCGGAAAGCATCTATGGCAGCGTCAGCTAGATCTGCCATGCTTGCTGCCGAACAGACGACACCGGAGTAGTCCGGCTGCCCTTCCGCCAGGATCGCGTTCAGCGTTTCGGGGGTCATCGGAACAAGACTCTCGCCCGAACGCATGAGATACTTGGCCTTCCATCTGACTGGTTGCCCTATCGGTCTTGACGGCACTTCAAAGACAAGCACTCGTCCCTCTGGACACGAGATCTCGCGCACGTCCACTCGCAGGCTGAGTTCCACCAGCAAGTCGCGTTTCACATCGGGGACGGAAGGGAAGGCGTCTGTACCTACCACGTGGCGCGGGAGACCATCGGAGACCCCCAATACAACCTTGCCGCCGCGTTCATTTGCCATGGCTGCGCAGTACTCACCAAGCTTGTTAAAGTTGAACTGCGTCTTGGCTTCCTTGAACTCCACATTTTCGCTCTCATCGGCCTGCAGAAGTCTTCGGACTTCTTCATTCATGCTTGGCCTCCCGTCTGTCGTCGGGCGTCGAGGAGCTGTTCGAGCTTCTCGTCGGGCAGGACGTTCTTCTCGCGGCAGAGCTCGCGGACGGTCCGCCCGGTGCGGTGGGCTTCCTTGGCGATCTCCGCCGCCGCGTCGTACCCGATCTCCGGCGCCAGGGCGGTCACCATCGCCAGCGACTGTTCGATCAGTTCCCGGCAGCGGGCCTCGTCCGGCTCGATGCCGCGGATGCAGCGGCTCTCGAACGTCCGCGCGGCGTTGGTCAGCAGGCGGATGCTCGTCAGCAGATTCCACGCGATCATGGGCATGGCGACGTTGAGCTCGAGGATGCCGCCCACGCCGCCCGTCGCCCCGGCCGCGACGGCGGCGTCGCATCCGACCACCTGGCAGGCGACCTGAACGACCGACTCGCAGATGACCGGGTTGACCTTTCCGGGCATGATCGAGCTGCCGGGCTGGACGGCGGGAAGGCGAAGCTCGCCGAGCCCGCACCGCGGCCCGGAGGCGAGCAGGCGGAGGTCCGAGGCGATCTTGCCCATCGCCAGCGCCGTCGTCCGCAGCACCCCGGAGGCGAACACGGCCGCGTCTCGGGCGCCCTGGGCGGCGAAGCGATTCGGCGCCTCGCGGAAGGGCAGTCCGGTCTTTGCTGCGAGCACGCGACAGACGTCGGCGGCGAAGCCCTCCGGCGCGTTGAGCCCCGTCCCGACGGCCGTGCCGCCGATCGGCAGCTCGCACAGCCCGGCCACCGAACGCCCCAGCACGCTCAGGGCGTGGTCGACCTGGGCGGCGTACCCCGAGAACTCCTGCCCCAGGCGGATGGGCACGGCGTCCATCAGGTGCGTCCGGCCGATCTTGACCACGTGGTCGAACGCCTCGGCCTTGAGGGCGAGCGCCTCGCGGAGTCCCTGCAGGGAGGGTACGAGCTTCTCGTGCATCGCCCGCGCGGCCGAGAGGTGCAGTGCGGACGGGAACACGTCGTTCGAGGACTGCCCCGCGTTCACGTCGTCGTTCGGGTGGACGGCGGCGCCCTCGCCGGCGAGCTGTTTCGCGCGGTTGGCGATCACCTCGTTGGCGTTCATGTTGGTGCTGGTGCCGCTGCCGGTCTGGAA
>CAZADC010000235.1:0-6351 GCA_964483755.1 uncultured Planctomycetaceae bacterium
TCTTGAAGTGCGTGTTGCCCCGTCCGCCCCGCCCGCCGCGGGCGACGCACACCTGCGCGCCGGGCGCGTCGAGGTCCTTGAGCAGCAGCCCGTGCTCGTCGTCGTACACGAGCGTCCCCGGCGGCACGTCGATGACCACGTCGCGACCGTTCCTGCCGTGGCAGTCCTTTCCGCGTCCGGGCCCGCCGGGCTCGGCCTTCCAGTGATGCCGGCCGGCGAGGTGCTGGAGCGTGTTGTACGACTCGTCGGCGCGGACGTGCACGCTCCCGCCCGCGCCGCCGTCCCCGCCGTTCGGTCCGCCCTTGGGGATGTATTTCTCCCGCCGGAAGGAGACGCACCCGTCCCCCCCGTCGCCCGCGACGGCGACGAGCTCGACTTCATCGACGAACAGTTCTGCTGACGTGGCCTCGCTCATGACATGACAAGAGGATGGCGGAACGCACCCGCCATCCTCGTTCGCCTGCAAGAATTCCGTGGATTACACGACGTCGACGAAGCGTCCGCGGAAACTCACCACGCCGTCGGTGAGGGCGAACAGCGTGTCGTCACGCCCGCGTCCGACGTTCCGGCCCGGCTTGTGGGGCGTGCCGCACTGGCGGATGATGATCCCGCCTGCCCTGACGGGCTGCCCGCCGAACCGCTTGACGCCGCGAAACTGGGCGTTGCTGTCGCGCCCGTTTCGCGTCGATCCCTGTCCCTTCTTGTGCGCCATAACGTGCTCCTCGTCTGCTCAGGTCGTATCGTCTCCACGCCCGCCAGCCTCTCGCCCGGCCGGACGCGGATCGGTCCCTTCCCGAAAGATTCGTTAGTGTAGACCGCCACGTGGCACGTGTCAACCGCGATCGTGCGCCATATTTCCGCGGGTGCGCCGCCGTCGGTCAGCCGGTACAATCCGGCCGTGATCGCCGACACGAGAACCCGTCCGTGCCGCTTCGGCGCCCTTATCGGCGACCTCGTCGAAGGGGCGGTCCTCCTCGCCGCCGCCTGGGTCGGGCGCGCCGTCCTGGCGCCGGCGGCCTTCGCAACGGCAGAGACCCACGTGACGACGCCCGACCCCGCCGTCCTGGCCGTCGGCTTCGTCGCCGTAACGTCGGGGGTATACCTCGCGGTGGTGCTCCCGCCCCGTCTGGCGAGTATCTGGCTCGGCGATCGGACGGCACCCCTTCTGCAGAAGATGGTCGCACTCGCACGCACCGTCCTGTGGGCGGGCATCCGCTTTCATCTGGGGCTCGCCCTGGCGGCCGCAACGCTCTGGCTGGCGCCGGCGTGGTTGTTTCTCCCGGCCGCGATCGCCCTGCTGGTCTGCTTCACGCTGACTGACGCCCTGCTGCCCGCCGCCAGGACCAAGCCCTGGGACGATTCCGGGCGTCGGCTGGGGGCGCTGGAGGCGTTCGCAAGCCGCGCGGCCGGACGGGACGTCGTCGTCCGCGTCGCGTCCGCCGTGCCGGGGCGGGCCGGCGGGCGGGCGGCCTGCGCGCCTTTCGCCTCGCCCCCGCAGATCGTGCTCAGCGAGCGGGAAGTCGAGCGCCTGGACGAGGACGAGCTGCGCGGCGTCGTCGCACACGAGGTGGCTCACATCGAGCGGCGGCTGCCGCTCTCGTGGCTCCCGGCGGTGGGACTGGCGGGCGCGGTGTGCCTGGCCCTGTTGATCCTCCGCCGCGCCTCCGAGGGTCCGCCCTTCAGCGTGTGGGGTGCGTTCGCCGTCGGTCCGTCGGCGGTGCTGGTCGCGTGGACGGCGTGGATGCTGTATCGTCCGCTTGCGCGGTGGGCGGAGCGCCGCGAGGAAATCGCCGCCCATCGGCGGGCCGTCGAACTCACGGGCGACCCGGACGGTTACGCCTCGGCCCTGCGGAAGCTCGCCGACAACGCCGGTCCCGTGGAACCCCCACCGTGGTGGGCGAAGCTGTGGTACGTCGACGAACCGTCACCCGCCGACGCGCTGGGGGCGATCGGCGCGGAAGCACGCGAACCGCAGCCCGCCCGGACGGGTAGAATTACCGATACTCGATCTTCGGAGAGGTAACATGCAGGTATTCCTGGCGGGGATCATTCAGGGATCGCTGGTGGAGGCGGACATCCACGGCCAGGACTGGCGCGAGCCGATCAAGGGCGCCTTCGAGCGACACGCGCCGGAGGCGGACATCTACTGCCACTACACCGAGCACCCCGAGAGCATCACCTACGAGCTGCCGGAGATTCGCACCACGCTGGCCGACGGCAACCGCCGGGCGGGCGCGTGCGACGTGCTGGTGGCGTACCTGCCGAGCGCGTCGATGGGCACGGCGATCGAGATACACGAGGCCGCGCGCGGCGGCGCCGTGGTGCTGGCGATCACGCCCATGACGGCCAACTGGGTCGTCCGCGCCTACAGCGACCGCGTCTTCCCGAGCATCGAGGCGTTCGAGGCCTTCCTCGCCGACGGTGAGCTGCCCCGCCTCCTGGCCGCCAAACGCGAGCTGTAGCACCGCCTCCCGGACAGGCCGCCGCGGGCGCCGCAACCCCATGGAACCGACGGACCGACAACCCGATCCGCTGAGCGAGAGCGTGCTGGAACTGACGCCGGACGAGCTCGCCGCCGCCGTGCGCGCGGCCGGGCAGCCGGACTTCCGCGCGAAGCAGATCGCCGAGTGGATCTACGACAAGGGCGTCGCGGACCCCGCCGAGATGACCAACCTCCCCGCCGGGATGCGGGAGCGCCTGACGGTGCTGACCTCGCGCGTCGCCGCCCGCGCCGACAGCCGGGACGGCACGGTCAAGCTGCTGATCGAGCTGGGCGACGGCGAACGGATCGAGTGCGTGCTGATCCCCACGGGCTCGCGGTCCACCGCGTGCGTATCCACCCAGGTCGGCTGCGCGATGGGCTGCGCGTTCTGCGCGTCGGGCATGGACGGCGTCCGCCGCGATCTGACGGCGGGCGAGATTCTCCAGCAGCTCCTCCACCTTCAGCGGGAGACCGGTCGCAAGGTGACGCACGTGGTGTTCATGGGCACGGGCGAGCCGCTGACCAACTACGACGCCACCGTTGCCGCGGTCCGGGCGATCCTCGACGCCGACCGCTTCCATATCTCCGCCCGGCGGGTGACGGTCTCGACGGTGGGCATCCCGAAGGCGATCCGCCGCCTCGCCGGCGAGGATCTGCCGATCACGCTGGCGATCTCGCTGCACGCGCCGACCGACGCCCTCCGCCGGCGGATCGTTCCCGCGGCGGCGCGCTGGTCGATCGCAGACGTGCTCGACGCCGCGCGGGAGTTCTTCCGCACCCGCGGGCGGGAGGTCACGCTGGAGTACGTCCTGCTGGGCGGGGTCAACGACACGCCCGAATGCGCCGAGCGTCTCGCGTCGCTCGCCGGGTCGCTGCGTTGCAACGTGAACCTGATACGCTACAATCCCGTCGCCGACGCCGACGCCGGCGCGGCGTTCTCGGCGCCCGAGCCCGACGCCGTGACGGGCTTCGCCGAACAACTGAGCCGACGCGGGGTGAACGTGCAGGTCCGCCGGTCGCGCGGGCTCGACGCCGCCGCCGCCTGCGGACAACTGCGACGGCGCTCCCCAGGCGAATCCACGGAAGGCACGCCATAGCCGCCCGCAAGAAGAAATCCTACCCCGCGAAGAACCCGCGGGACACCCGCTGGGCCCGCACGGACGAGGACGTGCAGCTCATGCTGAAGTTCCAGGACGGCGACCGGTCGGCGTTCGACGAGCTGGTCCGCCGCAACACGCCCAAGGTCCACGCGCTGATCTACCGCTTCCTCGGCGATCCGTCCCTCGTCGAGGACCTGACGCAGGAAGTGTTCATGCGGGTGTTCCGCACCGTGGAGCGGTACCAGCCGACGGCGAAGTTCAGCACCTGGCTGTACCGGATCACGGCAAACCTCGCGTTCAACGTCGTCCGCTCGCGGCGCAAGGGCGTCCCGCGATCGCTGGACGCCTTCGGCGCCGACGACCCGGACGCGCCGCAGGTCGACGTCCACGCCGACCGCCAGGACGCCCCGCACGAAGATCTCCACACTGACGAGTTGCGGAACAAGATCGCCGAAGCAATCGACGAGCTGCCCGAGAACCAGCGGACGGCCATCATCCTCAACAAGTACGAGGACATGAGCTACGACGACATCGCCGGCGTGCTGGGTTGCTCCACCATGGCCGTCAAGAGCCTGCTCAGCCGGGCGCGGGGCAACCTGCGAAGCAGCCTTCGCCCGTACGTGGACATGTAGCCGCAGCGGCGGATGCCACGACCCGCCCGACGATCAGGCCGGCTTGCCGGGAGCAGAAAAATCGGAAATTTCTTGATTCCCATCCGACCCTGGCCACAGCGCAAGGGTTTATAGGTGTGGATGCACGGCCGGGCTTCGGCCGATGGAGAAGGACGCAGGGCGAGCAGAGGACGATGAACCGCAAACTGACACAGGATGAATTCGACGACCTCTCCGCGTGGCTCGACGGCGAGCTGCCGACGGACCGTGCGGGCGAGGTCGAACGGCTCGTCCGCGAGGACGCCGCGTGGTCCCGCGCCGCCGCCGAACTGGAGGCGACCGACCGGGCCCTCGACGCCTGGACCGTCCCCGCCCCCCCGGCCGACCTGGCCGAACGGATCGTCGAATCCTGCTCGGCGCGCAGGCGCCGGACGATCGTCTTCCGCTGGATCGCCGCCGGAGCGGCGGCCGCGGCGATCGTCGTCGCGGCCGTGGCGCTGACGTACGTCGCCCGCCGCGGCGCACCGGCGCCGTCCGAGGATCGGATCGCGCGCACCGACGACGCGACGGACGGTGCGAATCAGGAGGCGCCGCCGGCGCCGGGCACGAAGGTCGTCGACGCCCACCTTGAGGGTGTGCGGGAAGGCGACCGCTTCGTCGTCGAGAACCTCGACTTCTTCCGGAACTACGACGTGCTGGTGAACCTTGAGACCATTGAGGCGGTCGAGCGTCAGGACGCCCGCGCCGCTGCGACGGGAACGTAGGAAGTCATGAACGCTCTGAAGCACATCCTGTTGATCGCGGCCGTGCTGGCCGCAGCCGCCGGGCCCGCGACGGCGCAGAACGCCATCGGGCGCGACGCTGCCCCGCTCAAGCCGCCCCGGGGCAGCGTGGCGAGGCAGCTCATGCTCCGCTACCGCCTCGAGAAGATCGCCAACGGCACGCTGACCGCCTCGCTGGACCACAACCGCACGCAGTGGCAGCGGTTCTCCCCCGAGCAGCGCGAGCAGTATCGCAACGAGGCGCTGGCGTTCCTCAAGGCCAATCCCGCCGAGCAGGAGAAACTCGTCGCCCATTACGAGAAGCTCATGGAGCTTTCCGCGGAGCGCCGCGCGAAATACCGTCGGACCGCCGGCTGGATCAACGCCGTCGTCGCGACGCTGTCGGACGCCGAGCGGGCGGAGCTGCTCGAAATGTCGGCCGAGCGGCGGGCCCGCATCCTCCGCGAGCGGCGCGACGAGATGATCCGCGCCGGCGAGCTGACGATCGAACCGCCGGCCACGAACCCGACGACGAATCCACGAGAGAATAACCCCGCGGCGGCCGAGGTTTCCCCCGCCTCTCCCGACGATGACGGCATCGTTCCGTCCCGACTTCGCTTGTCCGAGTAGGCGAAGCTTTCCTTCTTCGGGCGACATCAACCCGCCCTTCGGCGGGCGCCGCCGAACGAGGTCGCCTCTCACCGTGTGCCGAGACAGACAGCAACGGCACGATCGCGCACTCGCCGGGCTGCATCGTTCGGCGAGGGCCGCCCTCGACGGCGCCCGAAGCGCATAGCCGCGCCCCGCGGCAGGTCGCGGGGTGCTGCATTGAATTCCGGACCGTCCGGGGTCGTCAGGCCTTGCGGCGCCGTCGGAGCAGCGCCAGCCCGCCGACGGCCGTCAGCGCCATCGTTCCGGGCTCGGGGGTGCACCAGGTGAAGATGCCCCACTCCTCGACATACGGGTACGCTCCCGGCCAGTTCGACACCTGGGAGTACACGTTGCAGCCTCAGTAGTAGCTCTCGTCGGGCAGCAGGATCAACTCGCTGCACGGCTGATAGGTGACGTCCCAGAGACGAACGAGCGTCTGGTGCTCGTTGACCCAGTACCAGTTGCTGTAAGGCAGCCCGTTGTCGTAAGGGAACGGGTCCACGTACACGGGGGAGTTGGCCCAGTAGTCGTCCCAGAGAATCGGCGTCCACTGCGTGTTGTAGTGGACGTACTGCCAGACGAACTTCGTTTCGGCCGGATCCGAGTTGTTGTAAACGGTCACCTCCAGGTGGTCTTCGCTCCAGTCCGGAAGGCCCCAGCCGTACCGGTCGCGGATCTCCTCCCAGTACGGCGTGCCCGGGCAGGGATGCCAGATGTAGCCCAGGTCGTAATCCGAATCCGGCGTC
>CAZADC010000236.1:0-6351 GCA_964483755.1 uncultured Planctomycetaceae bacterium
AGTTGTACACCAGCTCGGCCGTGCCGTCGCCGCCGTCGTCCACGCCGGCGTCGTCGTACTCGGTGTTGACGTTGGCGTTGAGGATGTTGAGGTCGGAGACGTTATCACCCTCGAAGGCCTCACTGAAGTCCACGTCGCCGTCGCCGTCGAAGTCCCCGTCTCTCCAAGTCTTGTCGGTCGCGTCGGGGGCGTACCCGGCGTTCAGCTCCTGGAGGTCGGAGACGTTATCACCCTCGAACGTCTCAGTGAAGTCCACGTCGCCGTCGCGATCGGCGTCGCCGGCGAGGGCGACCTGGTAGTTGTCCCGGTCGTACGCCATCAGGGGGTTGGTGGTGTCGTCCGAGGTTTCGACGTGCCAGTAGTCGAGCACGCCGTTGCCGGCCGTGTAGAGGTTGGCATCCTCGTCGCTGTACCAGAACAGGTCGCGGAGCGTGCGGGCGACGCCGAACTGATAGGTACCCACGACGCTGCCGTTGTCACTGACCGTGACCGTGGCCTCGACGTACGTCTGCTCCATGTTCTCCATTTCGCCGTTGCCGGGGACCCAGCCGTCCCAGGTCTCGTTGGCGACGCCACCGGATCGCGGATCAACGGTTACCTCGATGTCGATCACGCCGGTGCTGAGACCGTTGGCGAGGGTAATCGCGTCGCGAGCGTTGAGCGCGTCGTCCTGCGTGTACCAGTGGGAGCCGCCGTTGTTGCTGAACTCCATGATGGCGCCGTCGCCGTCGATGTCGTTGTAGTCCACCAGAACGTTCTGGTTGACGAAGTAGTGCTGGAGGTACGGCGCACCTCCCCAGCCGCCCTGCGTGGAGGGCTCGGCGTAGACCGTCTGGCTGGTTCCGTCGCTGACCACGCTGACGTTCCACTGGAACCAGTCAAACTGAGCAAAAGAGTCGGACTTGTACTCCACCTCGTTACCCGCGGCGTACATGGTGCTCGTCCCGCGATCCTGGGTCCAGTGGATGTTGCTGGTGTCGGCGGGGTCGTCCTGCAGGCCGATCGCGACCTTGTGCTCGGTCTCCCACTGTCCGACGTAGGTGGTCCGTATGATCGGATTAAACATGTCCGACTGAATGCTCAGGTTGATTCCGTCACCATCGGCGGCACCTTCCGGATCGGCCGTGTCGGCGTCGAAGCTTCCGCTGAACTTCGTGCTGTCGTCCGCGGTGCTGATGTCCGTATGCGTCGTGGAGAAAGCAGTGCCCTGCTGGCACCACGTGGTGCCGTAGTCGACCGCGTAGTCGGCCGAGGCCTGGGTCGTCCAAGCCGCCATCGCCGGGCCGGCGATCAGCAGAACTGCGATTGTAGCCAATGCGAAGTGTCTCATCGTCATTCTCCTTGTTCCTTGATGAACTGCCTGGGAACGCCTCCGATGGCTTCCCATGAACTGAACTGCGCTGCGAATGCTGCTCATCAGATGTGAAGCGACTGCCTGTGCATCTCTGACGTTTCTGCCGTCCTTCGCACCTCCTTCCCTCTTCTTGTTCCTCACCGGCCGCGGGGTGTCGCTGTGCTTTCGGCCGGGTCAGAAACGCCAGTTGTCCATACCGCTTGCGAAGTGTCCTTCGTGGCTCGTGCCTCGCAGGGCGTTTGCCTGCGCCGTGCCACAATGCAGATTATACCACAGGGGGGTAGCTCGTCAAGGGTTTCTACGCTTTTTTCAGGTGTGGTGTGCGCCATACTTTGGTGGCAGCCGATAAGCACTCTTATTTCCAAGTCTTATGCCAGGTGGAAAGGAGAAAGTAGAGAGGAGACCGCGGGAGAGAGGTGCTCGCAGGCCAAGCGCATCGCCGCATGCGGCGTCGAGTGGGGCATCTGCTTTCTACTCACTACTCTCTCCCGCTCTGTGTGCCATGTGCGGCAGCGGCACGACAACATGTCGCACACTGTCAGGGCATCGCCGGTCGACGGCCTTGCCGGGTGTCGGCGACGGGCAAGCGGAGCACCCGGCGCCCGTCCGGCAACCCCGGCGCGCCAAAGGGGTCGCGGCGGCATGTAAGCGACGTCGGACAAGTCACTTGCGGCAGTGCGGCGGGCTGGTTGCTCTGTGCCGCGCGGCGGCCTGGTCCCTTCGACAAGCATAGGACAGGAAGGCCGCCGCGCTTTGCGCAGAAGGCCGGCGAATCACCGGCGGGAGCGTCTCGGGCGGTCGCTACCCGATGTCCGTGAACGGCGGCCGCTCGAAGCGGCAGGGGGTCTCGGCGACACGCGGGTCGCCCTGCTCGCGCAGGACGGCCAGGAGCTGCAACGACAGCCGCTCGCGAACGTCGGCGTATTCGGGGCGTTCGGCGACGTTATTCATGTAATGCGGGTCGGCCCGCAGGTCGTAGAGCTCCTCGGCGGGGAACCTGCCGAAGCCCATCTCGAACAGCTCCCGCACGCCCTCCTCGCCGCGGTGGTGGATCATCCACGCCTTGGTCGGGCTCGCGTCGAGATCGGCGTAGGCGGCGAAGGTGTTCCGGGCCAGCTCGTCGTACGAGGGCGGCTCGACGTCCGGGTCGTCGAGCCCCTTCGGGTCGCCCATCGGCCAGCGGTCGGGGGCGAAGTTGCGGATGTACAGGAAGTCCTTCGTCCGGATCGCCCGCTGCGGGTAGGGCAGTCCGCCTTCCCGCGCGGCCGCCACGTGCCGCTCGCGCCCGGTGACGACGAACGTCCGCTTCTTGTCGACCTGTCCGGACTGCGGCGATTCCAGCACGTCCAGCATGCTTCGGGCGGCCATGCACTCGGGCGGCTCGACGCCGGCCGCTCGGAGGAACGTGGGCGCGAGGTCCATGATGTTGACGAAGTCCTCGACGATGCGTCCGGGGGGAATGCGTCCCGGCCAGCGGGCGGCGAGCGCCACTTCGCACCCGATGTCGTAGAGATTGCACTTGGCGCGCGGGACGCCGGGGATGCCGTGGTCGCCGCTGACGACGACGAGGGTGTCGTCCAACTCCCCGAGTTCCTCCAGGCGGGCGAGCAGGACGCCGAGCCCGGCGTCGACGGCCTGGCACTCGCCGAGGTAATCGCACACGTCCTCGCGGACGTCGGGCACGTCGGGCAGGAAGGCGGGCAGTCGGCCTTTCAGGTCGTCCGGTTCGAGCCCCCACAGCGCCTTGCCGGACCCGCGCTCCCAGGAGCGGTGGGTGTTGGTCGGGCCCCACCAGTAGCAGAACGGCGATCCATCCGGGCGTGCGTCCAGGAAGGCGTCGAAATTCTGTCGTGTCTCGTCGAGCAGGGACTGCTTTGCCGCCTCGACGCCCATCGTGCCGGCGCGCCGGGTCGCGACGTGGGAGAACGCGCCGAAGTCGCTTCCGGCCGGGGCGTAGCGCGTCCGGTCGCCGCCGTGGGGCTCGTCCCGCGGCGTGCCGGGCGACCAGGCCTTGTAGGTGAAGCCCATGTGGTATCCCGCCGCTTCCAGGATGAGCGGGTAGGTGGGGATCGAGCCGTCCCATACAGCGCCCTGTAGGATCGCCCCGCGTCCCGTCCGCCAGAAGTACCGCCCGCTCAGCAGCGAGCTGCGGCACGGCGTGCAGGACGGGGCGGGGACGAAGGCGTTGGTCATCAGCGCCCCCTCGGCCGCGACGCGGTCGAAGTTTGGCGTGTGGAGTACGGCGTTGGGCGTGGCGTCGCCCTCGACCTGCCGGTAGGCGCTCGCGTAGCGCCCCCAGTCGTCCGCGAAGACAAAGAGGATGTTCGGCCGCTTCGTGGTCTGCGTATCCTTCACGTCGTCACTCCTCGGCGGCGGGTCGCCCGGCCTGGATGGGCTCGTCGAACCGCGCCATCATGCCCTTCATGCGTTCGACGAGGTCGGGATGCAGGTCGGCGACGTTGTACGCCTCCCGGCCGTCGATCTCCATGTCGAACAACTGGGGCATCTGATTCTCGTTCTGCCCGGCGCGGACGTGCAGCTTCCACCTGCCCATCCGCATGGCGTTGAGGTTCCAGCCCTGGTACCAGTAGAGCGCCTCCCGCTCGGGCATCTCGCCGCCGTCGAATACGGGCGAGATGTCGATCCCGTCGAGGTCCGTCCCCTCCGGCGGCGCGGCGCCGGCGAGGGCGTCGAGCGTCGGGCGCAGGTCCATCAGGCTGGCGGGCGTCTCGCAGACGGCGCCGGGCCCGACGCAGCCCGGGCGGCGGGCGACGAACGGCATGCGGATGCCGCCCTCGTACAGGTCGAACTTCCTGCCGCGCAGCCCGCCCGTCGAGCCCTCGAACCACGGGCCGTTGTCGCTGGTGACGATGACGACCGTGTCGTCGGCGATGCCCAGCTCGTCGAGCTTGTCCAGCAGCCGCCCGAGATGATGGTCGATGCACTCGATCGTGTCGCCGTACGTCCCGCCCGCGCTGACGCCGCGGAAGTCCGGCTCGACGTGCAGCGGGATGTGGGGCATCGTGTGGGCCAGGTACGCGAGGAACGGCTCGTCGCGATGCTGCTCGATGAACTCGATGACGAAGTCCGTGTAGCGCCGCGTGAGCGTCGCCTGGTCGACCTCGGTCTCGATCGCCTCCTCGTTGCGGTACAGGTGAAGCGGGTTCATGTCGTTGCTGTAGAGCAGCCCGAAGTATTCCTCGAACCCGTGGCGGACGGGGTTGTGCTGAGGGAGGCAGCCCATGTGCCACTTGCCCGCCATCGCCGTCCGGTAGCCCGCCGTCCGCAGGTCGTCGGCGACGGTGGTCTCGTCGTCGCCGATGCCGTTGGTGTCGCGCGGGAACAGCACGCGCTCGATGCCGACGCGCGTCGGCTGGCGCCCCGTCGTCAGGGCGGTCCGCGACGGGCTGCACACCGCCGACGCGGAGTACATCTGCGTGAAGCGGATCCCCTCGTCGGCGAGGCGATCCATGTTGGGCGTGCGGATCGCGGGGCTGTCGAAGCAGCCCATGTCGCCGTAGCCCATGTCGTCCATGAACACGATGATGAAGTTCGGCTTGCGCGGCATCGGTGGGGTCTCCTCGGGTTTTCGGAAGGGCGAGAGGATAGACGAACCGCCGCGGCGGCTCAACCGGATGCGAAGGGAACGCGGGAGGGGCGCGGCCGCTCAGCGCTCGCCCCGGCGCCGCTCGACCTCCCGGACGATGTGGTCCCAGATGGCGTTCGAGAGCGCCTCGGCGCCGAGGTTGGAGCAGTGACGCCGCTCGGGCGACAGGCCGCCGAGCGCCTCGGCGATGGTTTCGTCGGCGATGTCGGCGGCTTCGTCGAGATGCAGTCCGGCCGCCAGCTCGGTCGTGATCGACCCGCACGCGATGGCGGTCGGACAGCCCTTGCACTTGAACGTAATCGCCTCGATCCTCTCGTCGCGCACGCGGATCCAGATGGTCATCGTGTCGCCGCAGGACGGGTCGCCGGCCGAGCCGACGCCGTCGGCGTCCGCCATCGCGCCGGCGTTCCTCGGGCGCTCGAAGTGATCCATCACGGCAGGGCTGTACTGTCTCGGTTGCTCGGTCACGTTCGCTCCACGGGCGGGCATCATAGCATTTTTCGTGCGCTCGTGGTTGCCGCCCGCCCGTCGGCGGGTACACTCACTTGCCCGTGACCGCGCGTCCTGGAGAAAGGTTCCCATCATGCCCGCGACGAAGCTGCTGATTCCCGTCAAGTCCTGCGAGAAGACCCGAGGCAATTTCCGCTGGCCGGACGCCCCGACGCTGGCGGCCGAGCGGGAGACCGACGTGCTGGGGATCGAGCAGCTCGCCGCCGACCTGAAGAAGCGCCTCTCGGCGCGGGCGAAGATCGCGCGCAACGCCTTCGGACCGGCGGCGGTGCGGATTCGCCGCGCGCCCGACGTCGACGGCGACGAGGCGTACCGCCTGGAGGTGACGTCGGACGGCGTGGAGATTCACGCCGGCGGCGACGCCGGGGCGTACTACGGCGTGCAGACGCTGCGCGACCTGCTCGCGATCCACGGCGGGAAGCTCCCGTGCTGCCGGATCGACGACGCGCCGGACTTTCCCCGCCGGGCGGTCTACCACGACTGTGCGCGGGGCAAGATCCCGAAGCTCGAAACGCTCAAGGACTTCGTCGTCCGCCTGGCGCACTGGAAGATCAACGAGCTGCAGGTCTACATCGAGAACGCCTTCACCTGGGTGAAGCACCCGAAGATCGGCAAGGGCTTCAGCCCGCTCAAGCCGTCCGACGTCGTCGAGCTGGCGGCGTTCTGCGAGCGACACCACGTGCGCCTCGTCGGGTCGCTGGCGAGCTTCGGGCACATGGAGAAGACGCTCAAGCTGCCGGAATACCAGCACCTCGCCGAGATGCCCGGCTACCGGGACCTGCCGGGCGGGACGACGCTCAACCCGCTGGATCCGGGCTCGATCGAGCTGATGGCGGACCTGTACGATGAGTTCGTGCCGCTGCACCCGCCGGTCGACTTC
>CAZADC010000237.1:0-6326 GCA_964483755.1 uncultured Planctomycetaceae bacterium
CATGACCGCGCTCGCCTACCACGGCGGCGTGTTCTACACCAACACCGGCATCACCAGCGGAACCGGCGAGGACGCGACGACCGTGTACCGACTCGGGCGGTTCGGCATCGCCTCGCGCCTGGTGGAGGTCGACGCCGCCAGCGGCGCCGGGACCGTCGTCGGCCCGCTGATCGACACGGTGCGAAACCTCGCCTACCGCGAGGTCCACGCCCTGGGCGCCGACGGCGCCGGCACGCTGTACGGAACCGCGACGGTCTTCGACCTCGACCCGACCGACGCCAACCCGGCCGCCGGGGGACTCGTGATCGTCACGATCAACGAGGCCAACGCAGGCGTGACAGAGGTCGTCGAGGTCATCGGAACCACCGGCATCACGACGCTCGCGTTCGACTCGGCCGACACGGTCTACGCCGTCAACGGCGCGACCGACGAACTGGTCACGATCGACCTCGGCACGGGCGCTATGACCGTCATCGGCGCCCTGCCCGCGGACGTCCAGGGCCTGAGCTTCGCCTTCGTCGGCGGCTCGGAGGTCCTCTTCGGCGTCACGGGCAGCGGCATCTACGCCGTGGATCCCGCGACGGCCGACACGACGCTCCTGAGCAACACCGGCGCCGACGACCTCGGCTCGCTGGCGTGGGACTCGGCCTACGGCTCGGTCGTCTGGTCGACCACGCAGGACGGGGTCGCCGACGGCCCGTTCCGCCTGGCCCGGCTGTCGCTGACCTCGACGGTGCTGCAGTACACCGGCAACGACGTCAATCGCGTGGCCGGCATGTTCGACGACGCCGTCGGGCAGTGGGGCTATCTCGACGTCCACGCGCTGGACTTCGACTCGACCGGACAACTCTGGGGCGTCGGCACGCCCGTCAATCTCGACCCGTACGGCGGCACGCCGGACCCGGTGGACCCGGTCTATCTCGTCCGCATCGACGAGGTCACCGGGCTGGTCACTCGCGTCGGCCCGCTGGGCGCGGCCGACCTCAGCACGCTGGCGTTCGACGACGCCGACACGTGCTGGGGGTTCGACCCGAGCACCGACGAGCTGGTGAACGTCGACACGACCGACGGGTCGGTCACCGTCGTCACCGCGCTGAGCATCACGAGGGTGACGGGTATGGATTTCCACGACGGCACGCTCTACGCCGTCGCCGAGGACATCGGCGGGAACGACCTGTTCTACACGATCGACACGACGACCGGAATCGCCATCGAGATCGGCTCGATTGACATGGTCGACTTCATGTTCACGGGTCTGGCGGACCCCGATGACGCCGGCGCCGACACGCTGTACGCCACCGTCGAAGTCGACGGCGAGTACTACCTCATGGAGATCCTCGCCGATCCCACCACGGCGGGGTACGACCTCGGGCGCGTCCAGGTCGGCGGCACGGTGGCCGGCCACCTGCAGAATCCCATGGGCAACGTGGGGCGCGTTCACGTCGGCTTCCTCTGGGGCGCGATGACCGTCGGCGGGAACCTCGACCAGCTCATTCTGCGCCAGGGCGCCAACGGCGTGCCCGGCGCCACGGGAGTTCTCACCCCCGACGAGGGCGCCATCGAGGTGGGCGGCACACTCGGGGCGGTTCATTCGCTCGGCGGCACCGTGTACGCAGGCCTCGGCGCCGACAATCACCCCGCAATCGAGCACTCCGAGCCGGTGCTGGACGAGCTGGAGTACAAGCTCGAGCCGCTGGAGAGCGGCCCGTACGCCTGGGCCGTCATGGGCGAGATGGTCTACTGGACCAACGACGACATGCCGAACGCCCAGATGATCGGGCACCCCGACGAGGACTTCGCCGTCGCCGGCGACGGGATCGACACCACGGACTGGTACTCGATCGCCATGCTCGCCGGGCAGACCGTCATCATCGAAGGCGCCGGGTGGATCAGCACGATCTACCTCTACGACGCCGAAGGCCGCTGGATGGACACCTGGGGCTTCGAGACCGTCGAGGACTACGGGCTCGGCTCCGGCGGCTTCCAGCTCAAGCCGATCACTTTCACCGCCCCGGCGGCCGGGATGTATTACATCGAAACCTACTCGCCCCCGCTGCTGATCCCGATGCACATCCCGTACACCCTTTATGTGTATAACGACGTGGGGGCAGCGATGACGGGCGCGAACCTCCAGGGCAGTCTGATTCCCTACTTCCTGACCGAGGCGGGCCGTCTGGGCGCCACGATCGCCACGGGGCACGGCGGGCACATCGGCGGGTGGCGCATCCAGGGCGACCTGGACGCCGCGTCGATCGCCACGCCCCCGGGCGGCGACATCGTCGCGGTGGACGCCGGGACGATCGGGCTCGAGGGCTACGGGTACATCGTCGCCGGGCGCACGCTCGGGGCGGTGCGGAGCTGGGGCGACATGTGGTGCAACGTCCAGGCCGGGGCGTTCGGCGGATTCGACGATTCCCACGTCCACAACGTCGACGTCGTCGGGACCCTGCTCGGCACTCCGTTGTTCCCGAGCGTCGTCGGCGCACCGGGCAACGTCGGCTTCGTGTGGGTCGGCGGGGACGTGGAGGTCGTGCAGTTCTTCACCGAGGGCGGAACGTTCGACCTGATCGTCGTCGAGGGCGCCTGGGGTTCTCTCGCGGGAGTGCCGAGTCTCTCGCACGGCGTCGGCGGCGACTTCGGGTACATCCAGGTCGGCGGGACCGCCTTCCGCAACATCGCCGGGTGGATTCATACCGCCAGCCCGATCCAGGTGACCGACGGAAGCACCAGCGTGGTCGACGACGACGGCGGCGGGCAGATCGAGATCAAGCCCCGCGCCGTGCCGGTCCTGGACGAGGACGGGAATCCCGTCGAGGACGAGAACGGCGACCCGGTGTTCACCCAGAGCACCTACTCCTACCTCGTCCTGCCCGTCGACGGCTCGACCGGCGGCGTGCTGACCTACCTGGAGGTGGCCGGCGAGGCCCGGATCGACACGGTCGGTTCGGCCCACATCGGCGAGATGGCGCTGACCCCGGCGGCCGGCGAGGACGGCGACAGCGCATCGGAAATCCGCATCAGCGGCGACGGCGAGACCAGCGTCTACTACGTGCACAGCACCGGTCCGGTCACGAAGTTCATCAACGACACCGCCGGCGGAATCGTCAGCGGACTGCTCGGCGGGGACGTCGAAAAGATCGAGGTCGGCGGCACGCTCGGCGCCCGCTCCGGGTCGACCCCCGCCTGGCTGCCCGGGCGACTCGACCCGACCGACGGCGAGCTGGCCGGCTCGCCCAGCGCCCCGCTGTACGGATGGTTCCGCAACCGGATCAACGGGATGGCGATCAACGGCTCGGTGGAGGACATCGAGATCGGCGGCGCGCTGGGCGACCTGCGCGTCAGCGGGCAGATCGGCACGGTCGAGGTCAACGCCGACGACCTGACCCCCTCCGGCGAGTGGCACGGGGTCATGGGCGTCGTCTGGGCGGCCGGCGAGGGCGCCGAGACGTTCGACTGGGACCCCGAGCTGGAGCAGTTCGTCGGACAGCCCACCACGCTGGACGAGATCTACGTCGGCGACGGTCTGGCCGACGACGGTGCGGTCGAGCTGCCCCGCGCGGGCATCCTCGTCGACGGAAACATCGGCGGAGTCTACATCGAGGGCCCGCGCTTCGATGTCGACGGGCTGGTCTACGGCGAGATCAACGGCGCCATCATCGGCACGGATGAGCTCGCGGTCGAGATCGAGATCACCGAGGACGATGACGTCGTCTTCGAATACAGCAACGTATTCCCCGCCGTCGGAGAGGTCATCGGAACCAACGGGGCCTCCCTTACGGCCGTGGTGCTCGGCGGGACGTCGCTGGCCACGTGGCAGTCCTTCGTCTCCGTAAGCAGCTGGACGGCTCCGGGGATCGGGACGGTCGAATTCTCGGGCCCGGGGGCGCAGATTCACGGCGCCGCCGTCGAGGCGGGATACGTCAACGAGGTCATCACCAGCAGCGACTCGAACGGCATCTGGTTCACGGACATCGCGGCCCATTCGCAGCGGATTTTCGAGCCGAGCACCGTCGTCATCGGCGAGGTCGTCGGCGGGGGACCGGGCTTCTACGAGGTCACCGTCACGGCCTTCAACGCAAGCATCGGCGAGGTCCGCGGCGACAGCGACGTGGCCGACATCTACTCCTCGTCGATCACCTCGGCCGCCGACGTCGAACTCATCAGCAGCCGGGACTTCGACGGCTCCTACGTCAACGCACCCGGAACGGTTGACGAGATCGACACCTGGCGGGACTTCTTCAGCTCGTCGGTCAGCATCGGCGCCGTCGGGAAGTTCGACGTCGGACGCAACGTGGAAAACAGCACGATCCTCGTCGCGGCCGAGGTCGGCTCGATGCAGGTCGACGGCGATTTCATCGACACGGTCCTGTACGCCCAGGGCCCGACCACCGGGTACCTTCGCGAGCTGATCGTCGAGGGCGACATCTCCGGGCGGATCACCTCCGGCGGTCACATCGGCACGATCGAATCGAAGTCGGGCGCCATCTCGGCGAACCTGATGACACTCAACAACAACTCCAACAACGACATCGAGGAGATCAAGACCTTCGGCGGGTTCACCGGTTCGCTGGACGTAGGCGACACGCTGCACAGGTTCGAGTCCATGTCCGACCTCGGCTCCAACCCGGAGCTCACCGGCGGAGAGACGCAGGTGTTCAACATCTACGGCGAACTCGGCGAGCTCGTCGTGGACGGGCCCGGGCGCCCGAACCTCTACGCCGACTTCAGCGTCGGCGGGAACATCGGCGACGTGGAGATCGCCGGCACGTTCTACTCCAACATGTTCACCAACGCCGACATGGACAGCTTCACCGTCGGCGGACAGTTCGGCGGGCTGCTGGACCTGCTCGGCAACTACGGCATCCCCGACACTCCCCGCGGCAGCCTGACGGTCTTCGGCGACCTGCACGACATGTCCTTCCCCACCACGATGGACATGTTCGCCGACCTGACCGTCGGCGGATCGCTCGGCGGGCTGCAGATGAACGGCGGGTCGATCAACGGCGACGTCACCAGCCGCTACGGACGTATCGGCGACATCAAGCTCAAAGGCGGCGCCGTCAACGGGAACCTCACCGCCAAGGCGTTCGACAAGATTCAGGTCAAGGGCGGCGGGCCGATTAACGGCGACGTCACCGCCACCGACGGCAACATCGACCAGATCAAGACCGACGGACCGATCAACGGCACGATCACCGTCGCCGGGCGCGTGGACAAGGTGCAGATGGACGGCGACCTCAACGGCGTCGTCAACGCCAACTCCGGAATCGACAAGTTCCAGATCAAGGACGGCGACCTCAACGGGCAGCTCGTCTCCGCCGCCCACATCGGCAAGCTCAAGATCAAGGGCAGCGACGTCAACGGTCTCATCAGCGCCGCGGCCAGCATCGAAAAGGCCAAGATCGACGGCGATTTCAACGCCGCGACCCTCCGATCCGGACAGAGCATCGTGAAGGTCAGCATCGGCGGCGGCCTGGCGGCCGGCTCGATCATCTCCGCCGCCTGGAACATCGACGGGCTGGACATCGGCGGGAACATGGCCGCCGACTCGATGATCCTCGCCGGCTACGACGTCGGTCCGGACGGGCTGCTCGGCACCGCCGACGACGCGGCCGCCTCGGGCTCCATCATGGACCTGTCCATTGACGGCAGCGCCACCGACGCCGTCCTGGCCGCGGGCATCGGTCCCGGCGCCGACAACGACTTCCGCACGACCGCCGACAACGACCCCGGCGACGTCATCAACGCCGGCGCCGGCGGCGACGGCATCAGCCGCATCATCGACGTCGAGGCCGACGGCGGATGGTTCGGAGACACCTGGGCGTTGGCCGAAACCGACGTCGCCGACGACCTCGAGGCGACGATCCTCGCCGCGGGCGGCACGGTCTGGGAGGACAGCCCGGCCTTCGTGCCCGGCGGCGGCCCCCTGCCGGGCGGCCCGCTCACCGTCACGCTCGACGGTCCCGGAGCGGCGGCGTGGCAGCCCGGCTGGGCGCCCGGCGTCGATCGCATCATCCTCAACGGGACGACCGGCGACGACAGCGAGCTGACCGTCTCCTGGACGGGCGGCGGCGTGTACGGCAACACCATCCACGTCGTCTCGGCCGACGATTCCGGACTCAGCGACCTCGCCGTCGAGGGCATGGTGAACCTCGGCGACGTGGAGATCGACGGGCGCGTCGGCGACGTCGAGGCCTGGGACGTGACCGACGGGTCCGACTGGGCGCTGCCCGGCGGCGTGGAAAGCGCCGAGTTCGCCCGCCCGCTGCAGGACGTCTCCGTCGCGGCCGGTCCGGTCGGCGACTGGGAAGTCAACGGCGGATACA
>CAZADC010000238.1:0-6315 GCA_964483755.1 uncultured Planctomycetaceae bacterium
ACTGGAGGCTCCAACGTGCCGCCTGACCCGCCGCCCCAAAATCATGTCGCACACCTGGTGTAGTCTCGGGCGCAATGGGACTTGCCAATCCGTTGGCGATCCATCTCGGCCTCCTTCCGTGTTGGTTTTGGTCAAAACGCAACATACCGAAGGAGGCCGGGTTTTGCGCGCGTTTTTCTTCAGCCTAACCCGAGCACAAAGAATAACTTACGGCCACACCCTCAACGGATTGGCTTACGGCGTTGCATGGCACCCAGCCGTTAGGGGCGCTTCGCCTCGTCCGGTATAATGGCGGCATGTCCGGGTCCGGAACATCCCCCGCCGATCGGCCCAGCCGAAAGGTCGTGCTCGAGCGCCTGCGGGAGAAGATCGCCGAGCTGCCGACCTGTCCGGGCGTCTATCTGTTCAAGGACGCCGCGGGCGTGGTGCTCTACGTCGGCAAGGCGAAGACCCTGCGCTCCCGCGTGGCGAGCTACTTCCAGCCGGGCGCGGACCTCGCGGCGACGCGCGGGGCGGACATGCAGCGGATGATCGACACGCTCGTCGTCGATTTCGACGTGCTCGAATGCGACAGCGAGGTCGACGCCCTGCTCCGTGAGAACCGCCTGATCAAGGACGTCCAGCCGCGGTTCAACGAACGTCTGAAGGACGACAAGTCCTTCCCCTACCTTCAGATAAGCACGGGAGAGGACTTCCCGCGCGTCGAGATCACCCGCGAGCCGCGCCGCTCGGGCGTGCGCCTGTACGGGCCGTTCGTCAGCCCCGGCGACCTCCGCGCCGCCCTGCCGCTCATGCAGCGCGTGTTCAAGTTCCGCACCTGCAAGCTGGACATCGACGCCGACGACGAGTCCCGCCGCCATTTCCGCCCGTGCATCCTGTACAACATCAGGCAGTGCACCGCCCCGTGCGCGGCCCACGTGTCGCGCGAGGACTACCGCGACCAGGTCGACCGTCTGCGGCGGTTCCTGGAGTCCAAGGGTTCGGAGCTCCGTCGCGAGCTCAAGGACCAGATGCAGGCCGCCGCGAAGGAGCTGCGCTTCGAGCGGGCGGCCGAGCTCCGCGACGAACTGCGGGCGCTGGAAGGCCTTCAGAGCCGCGGGCTGGTGACCGCCCACGTCCAGCCGGAGGTGTTCTACGTGGACCCCGCCGAGGGGCTGACCCGCCTGGGCGAGTTGCTGGGCCTGAAGGAGACGCCGCGGACGGTCGAGGGCATCGACATCGCCCACCTGCAGGGCGGCGAGCAGTGCGGGTCGATGGTGTGCTTCATCGACGGACGCCCGCTCAAGAGCGCCTACCGCCGCTACAAGATCAGGACGCAGGACAGCAGCGACGACTGCGGGGCGATCCGCGAGGTGGTCTGGCGGCGGTACAAGTACGCGGGCATGAACGCCGAGCTGTTCCCGGACGTGATCCTCATCGACGGCGGGAAGGGGCAGCTCGCGGCCGCTCACGGCATCTTCGACGACCTGGAGTTCCACCCGCGGGTGCTGATGTCGCTGGCGAAGAAGGAGGAGCTGGTGTACGTTCACGGGCGGGACGATCCGCTCCGCCTGCCGCGACGGGACGCGGCGCTTCGCCTGCTCCAGACCGTCCGCGACGAAGCGCACCGCTTCGCCCAGCACTACCACCACGTCCTCCGCCGCCGGGCCACGCTGGAGCGGGACGAGCCGGTGCGCCCGCAGCGTCGGAACTCGCAGGAAAAGTGACGAAAAACCGATGAGCGGGTGGAAATCGCCGGCTCGGCGCGCCTACAAAACAGTAGTTCCACGGACAAAGAGGAAACAGAGGTAGAACAATCCGTCGAACGAGATCGATGGCCCTCCTCCGCTCGGGAGATCGATTGAACGATGATCCCGAGACCCCCTCCGCCACCGATCGTTTTTTGCGTCCGTCGCTCCCGGCGGCGGGCTCGGTTACTCCTCTTCGCGAATGGCGTTTCGCAGCTCGTCCAGGTGGCGGACGATGCGTTGCGGCTCGCCCCCCTCGGCCGGCGGATTGTCGGCGTGGACCTGCCCCCACCACCGCAATTGGATCGTCCGCCACCCGAGGCGGTTGGGAGCGACGAAGTCCTTCGCCGGATTGTCGGCCACGTAGGCGCACCGTTGGTACTCGACACCGAGCTGTTCGCGGATGAGCTCGAACCCCTTCGTCGAGGGTTTCCAGGCCTCGCGCCCGAGTTCCTCGGTGAACACCACGCCGTCGAAGAACCGTTCGATCTTCAGTGCGTCGAGCTTGAGCCGCTGGGCGGGCAGATAGCCGTCGGTCAGCAGGCCGAGGCGGTGCGACTGCTGGTGCAGCATCGCCAGGAGGTGCGTCGCGCCGGGAAAGGGGCGGATGTCCGGCCGGTGGGTGCGGTAGACCTCGACCAGCTCGCCGACCGCGTCCTTGTCGAGATCGAGGGAGAAGTGCTTATTGAGCGTGTCGAACGCGCGGTCGGCGCGCCCGGCCAGGAATCGCCGCCACAGCCATTGCTCGTAAGGCTCGTCGGTCCCGAGGCGCTCGCGGAGGCACCGCCCGACGGCGGCGTACCCGCTGCGGACGTACCGGCGCTCGGGAAAGAGCGTGTCGTCGAGATCGAACACCACGGCGCGTGCTTGGGGCGGGGCGGCCATCGGCTCCTCGATCCTATCGGAACAGCGGCGTGTCGAAGCCCGGGAGTGCGTCTGGGTCCCCGGAGGCGTCCACGAAAACTGCGTCGTCATACCGCAGCATGAGAAGCCCGTCTGTGAACTCGCCCGGCCGCGCCGACACGGGGCGTCCGAGCACTTCTTCCAGGAGGTACAGGGGCAGGTCGGCCCCGGCCGCCACCGAGAGCGGCGCCCCGCCGCCGAAG
This sequence comes from uncultured Planctomycetaceae bacterium, assembly GCA_964483755.1. Classification (GTDB taxonomy): domain Bacteria; phylum Planctomycetota; class Phycisphaerae; order SM23-33; family SM23-33; genus CAZADC01. Next base: position 2,834 of record CAZADC010000238.1, read on the forward strand.
CGCGGGTTGATCTCGAAAAAGCGCGGCGGTCCGCCGGGCACACGGCGGCACTGGCAGCAGAATACGCCCCACATGTCGCCCAGCTCACCGGAAAGGCGCGTCGCGGCCTCGATGAGCTCGGCGTCCCGGACGGTAACGCCCTTCTCCACCTCGCCGCTGCGGACCGCCAGGCGCTGGCGGGGCACGACGCAGCGGACCTCGCCGCCCCGGTCGCGGTAGACGTCGATCGTGTATTCCCGGCCGGGAATGGCTTCCTGAACGATCAGCCCCCGCCCGAACGTACCGACGTGCGCATCCAGCGCGTCGGCGTCGGCGATCGCGCCGGTGCCGACCCCGCCGCTGCCGCGAATCGGCTTGACGAAGCAGGGGTAGAACGGGTCGGAGAGGAACGCATCGAGCGTCAGCGTGCGGATCGGGTCGAGACCCGCCGCCTTGACGAGCTCGTTGGTGCGGATCTTGTCCTGGCAGGCGTCCACGACGTCGCGGGAGCCGATCATCGCCGTGCACCCCGCATCGCCCAGCCGGTCGCGGGCGCAGGCGACCGCGTGCAGGTCCAGATCGGTCATCGGGACGAGCAGGCCGATCCCCTCGGCCTCGACGGTCTCGACCAGCACGTCGGCGTATCCGTCGCTGCCGACCTCCGGAAGCAGTACGCCCTTGTCCGCCTTGTGATACGCCGCGGACGCACTGCTCAGGTCGCCGGCGAGGATCCGTCCCTGCACGCCGAGCCGCTTCATGGCGTCGCGGAAGGCGTCCATGACGGCGACCCGTCGTCCGGCGCAGGTGAACAGTACGTTCAGAGTGCGCTTCTCGCTCATTCGTTCTCCGGCCGTACGTCCGGCCCGGTGGCAAGCTCGACCTCGGACCGCGCATAACGGCTGTACCGCTGCTCGTACACCTCTCCGCCCCCTGTCAGGACGTTGGCGAAGGTCCTGAGCAGAATGCGGAGGTCCAGCAGGAAGCTGCGATTGTCCACATAGTAGAGGTCGAGTTCAATCTTGTCCTCGTGGGTCAGCCCGCCTCGCCCCCAGGCCTGTGCGAACCCGGTGATCCCGGGCGGGACGTCCAGGCGCCGGCGCTGGCGAGGCGTCCATCGCTCGGCCTGGCGCTCGTAGAGCGGGCGCGGTCCGACAAGGCTCATCCGACCGGTCAGGACGTTCAGCAACTGGGGCAGCTCGTCGAGGCTCGTCTCGCGGAGAAACCGTCCGACGCGGGTCAGGCGGGGGTCGTCGCGCCCGCCCGGCGACGCCCCGTACGGATCGGCGTCCGCGCGCATCGTCCGGAACTTGAGCATCGTGAACGGCCGACCGCCCCGCCCCGCGCGACGTTGCGCGAAGACCGCCGGCCCGCGGGACTCCAGGCGAACTGCGACGGCGATCGCCAGCACCGCCGGAGACAGCAGCACGACCGCTCCGACCGCGACGACCACGTCGAACGCACGCTTCGCCCATCGCTCCAGACGGTTCATCGTTCCTCTCGCCACGGAGATTCTATCGTAAGCGGGAAGCATCGCATCGAGGGAAAGGCCTCGGAAATCTTCCGCATGGCGGCGTCACGGGAGGCCCGGTCCCGCGCGACGAACTGGGCGGTTCCGTCGCCCTGGCTTCCGACGCCCTTCCCGCCGTACACGTCGCCTGCGATGGCGTCAAAGGACAGCACCTCGTGCAGCAGCGGCCCGGCGAGCTCCGCCGGGCAGTGCGGCGCCACCCGGGCGTCGAACAGCGCCTGCGCCTCGGTCATCAGCGATCCCAGCCCGGCCGCGTCGCCGTCGCCCAGCGCGCGGTACGCGCCGCGGACGATCCCCTCGTTGTCCGGGCCAAGGGCGCGCCGAAGGTCCGGAGAAGTCGCGTGGGCCCGCTGGAGCGCGGTGAGAATCGCGACGGTGTCCTTATGCCCGGCAAGGTCGACGAACAGCAGGTGCACGTCCCGCCGAGGCCGGATCGGCTCCACCCGCACGCCGCGCTGCGGCGACATCGCCAGCAGGACCGGGGTGCGGCCGTATATGCACGCCTGGTCCATTCTCCCGCATTCGCTTCCCGTCAGCCGCTCGCCGAGATACGCCGCGTCCATGAGCTCGTGGGGAAAGAGGTTGAGCCCGTAGACGGCGTCGAACGCGCGGGCGACGAGGATGCACACGGCCGCCGAGCTGGCGACGCCCTTCTTGAGCGGCAGGTCCATCGATTCGATCCGCAGGTGAACGCCGGCGGGCAGGTCGTACTTCGAGAGCATCACGCTCGCCGTACCGGCGCAGTAGCGGAAGAACTCGAGCTCGTCGGCGGCTGCGGCGCCGAGCGCGACGCCGTCCCAGGGAAGCTCGATGCGGCGGACGGGCGCGCCGGGCCGTCCGGACCGGTCCGGGGCGGGACTCTCGACGATCAGCCGGTCGGCCCGCTCCGCCGTGGCCCGCAGGCCCTGCTTCGTACCCGTCACGATGCAGTAGCCGGGGTGATCTCCGCGCTCCGACGCCCAGTCGCTGTGCTCGCCGAACAGGCAGAGACGTCCCGGCACGAAGAGCCGCTCGCCGCCGTCGGCGAACACGTCGGCAGAACCGTCTGATTCGTGCACGCCCATGCCGGCATGGTATCCAGGCGCAGGGGCTCTGACCAGCCTCAGACGGCGCCGGGCAAACGCATTCTCCATTTCGTACACGGCAGGCCTGTCGGACCAAAGCGTTCAGCGCTATGATCTGATGCGGTCCCCCATCAGCACCGACAACAGCTCGTATGACTGCAACACCACCGTCCGCCACGCGCAGCTCGTCGTCGACACGCGCAACGCGACCAAGGACGTCAAGAGCGGACGGAAGAAGGTGGTCAAGACCTGACGGTCCCGGACCCCCGATGACGCCATGAGTAACGCGGCGACCCGCCCAGGGCCGCCGCGTCTTCATGGGTGCGTCGCTCGCCGCGGGCGTGCGGCGCTATTCCTTCACTTCGTACTCGGCGTCGATGACGTCCTCGCCGCCCTCGTCGCCGCCTTCCCCGCCGCCTTCCCCGCCGCCTTCAGGCGGCGGCGTCTGGGGGCCGGCCTGCTGCGGCCCGGCCGCACCTTCGTACATCTGCTCGGCGATCTTGTGGGACGCCTGCTCCAGCGCGCCCATCGCCCGCTTGATCGCCTCGGCGTCGTCGCCCTTCAGCGCCTCGCGGAGCGAGCTGATCGTCGTCTCGACGTTGCTGCGGTCCTCGGCGGAGACCTTCTCGCCCTGCTCGGTGAGCATCTTCTCCATCTGGTAGGCCATCTGGTCGCCCTGGTTCTTGAGGTCGACCAGCTCGCGCCGCTTGCGGTCCTCCTCGGCGTGGGCCTCGGCGTCGGAGCGCATCTTCTCGATTTCGCTCTCGTCCAGCCCCGACGAGCCTTTGATCTCGATCGACTGCTCCTTGCCGGTCGCCAGGTCCTTCGCCGAGACGTTCAGGATGCCGTTGGCGTCGATCTTGAAGGCGACCTCGATCTGCGGCACGCCCCGCGGCGCCGGCGGCAGGCCC
>CAZADC010000239.1:0-6315 GCA_964483755.1 uncultured Planctomycetaceae bacterium
ATCGGCACAATGGGCAGGAAAACCTCATAGATTTAGCTATGACACAGTACTAGGCACAGGGTCACGCAGCGGATGTGGTCGGGCACGTTGACGGCGTCGCCGGGCGCCTCGCCCACGCCGTCGGCGCCGAAGTGGAAGGAGCGGAAGAGCCCGGTATCCCAGTCGAACCACGGCGGCACGTCCGGCGACCAGTTGCCCACGTGCTCGACCGCGTCGATCATGCGGGAGACGGTCTCGCCGTCGTCCGGACGCAGGCGCCACAGCTCGCCCAGGAAGATCTCGAAGTGCTCCGTCCCGTGGTGCGCCTCCTGCATGCGCCAGTAGCCGTGGCGCCACTGATCCGTCGCGTGGAAGTGCTCGTTCACCCGGTCGCGCAGGCGCGTCATCCAGGTCAGCCCCTGCTCGTCGTTCCGCGCCCGCAGGTACGGTCCCCAGGCGGCCGTGTAGCTGCCCTGATCGTGCACGTCGACCGGCAGGGGTGTTTCGCCGTCCGCGTCGGCATCGGCGTAGTCGCAGATGCACGCCCGGACCCACTCGCCGATCTCGTCCAGGAAGGCTCCGACGGCTTGTTCCAGGCTGTCGCTGACGAGAACAGGTTGCGAGATCACGGCCGGGGTTCCTCCGGAGCGTATCCACGGACCGTTCGGCGTCGCACGCGCCGCCCGCCGCCTTCTCGACGGCGACGAAGCCGCACCTATAATGCGGTGAGCCGGAGCCCTGCAGGAGCCGCGCGTGCCCGACACCGAACGTGACATTCTACCCGCCCCGATGATCATCCCCTGCCGCGAGCGGTCCGTCAACTCGCTGCTGAGCCGGGAGTGGCTCCTGGCGAATCGGATCGGCGCCTACGCGTCGTCGTCGATTGTCGGATGCAATACGCGGCGGTACCACGGGCTGCTGGTCGCCGCGACGCAACCGCCGATGGGGCGGATCGTGGCGCTGGCCAACCTGGTCGAGCAGGTCGTCATCGACGGGCGGACCTACGACGTGTCGACGAACGAGTTCCTCAACACCTTTTCGCCGCGCGGCTTCGGGCACGTGGTGGAGTTCCGCGACGACGCGGCCGCCACGTTCCTCTACCAGGTGGGCTCCTGCGAGATCCTCAAGGAGATCGTCCTCGCCGACGCGGCGAACGCCGTTGCCGTTCGCTACACCGTTCGCGGCGCCGACGCGACGATCCGCCTCCGTCCGCTCGCGGCGATGCGGGACTTCCATCACCTGCGGACGTCCGGCGAGTCGCACCAGGTGACGTGGGAGCAGGTCGCCGACGGCGTGGCGATCCAGGACCGCTCCCAGCCGATGCACCCGCTCAACGTGCTGATGTCGGAGGGACGCTTCGAGCCCGACCCGCAGTGGTGGCGGCGGTTCTGCTACCGGGCGGACCTTCTGCGGGGACAGGAGGGCTACGAGGACCTCTGCTCGCCGGGCGTGCTGACGGTGGACGTCGAGGACGGTCGGCCGTGCCAGCTCACCGCCAGTTTGGACGAGCCCGTGCCGGTCGGCTTCGCGACGACGGTCGAGCGGCGCCGCAGGCGGCTGGCCGAGACGGTCGCGGGGGTCGGCGAGCAGGCCGGGGCGTTCGAGCGGCGCCTTGCGGCGGCGTCGGACGCGTTCTGCGTGAATCGCGGCTTCCCGAACGCGCCGAGCTCGCCGACGATCCTCGCCGGGTACCACTGGTTCGCCGACTGGGGGCGCGACGCCATGATCGCGCTGCCCGGACTGCTGCTGAGCACCGGGCGATTCGAGACGGCCCGGCGCGTGTTCCACACGTTCGCCTCCGCCCTCGACGGAGGGATGATCCCCAACCGCTTCGACGACTACTCCTCCTCGCCCCACTACAACAGCATCGACGCGTCGCTTTGGTTCATCATCGCCGCCGAGCGATATGTCCGGGCGACCGGCGATGCGACGTTCTGGCGCGACACGCTCCAGCCGGCCGCCGAGGCGATCCTCGACGCCTACCAGTCCGGCGCCCGCTTCGACATCCGCGCCGACGCCGACGGGCTGCTCACCGGCGGCTCCCGTCAGACGCAGCTCACCTGGATGGACGCCAAGCTCGGCGAGGAGGTGGTCACGCCGCGGCACGGCAAGGCCGTCGAGATCAACGCCCTGTGGTACAACGCCCACCGCATCCTCGCCGCACGCTGCCGGGGTGCGGACGAAGCCGCCGCCGAGCGGTTTGCCGAGCGGGCGGAGCTGATCGGCCCGGCCTTCGTACAGACGTTCTGGAACCCGCCGGCAGGGTGTCTCCACGATTGCATCAGCGGTGAGACGCCCGACCCGTCGATCCGCCCCAACCAGATCTTCGCCGTCTCGCTGCCGTACAGCCCGCTGTCCGCGGAGCAGCAGACGAGCGTGGTGGGGGTGGTCCGCGAGAGGCTGCTGACGCCGCGCGGACTGCGGACCCTCGCGCCCGCCGACCCGCGCTATCGCGGACGCTACGGCACGAGCTGGGAATCCCGCGACCGGGCCTACCACCAGGGGACGGTGTGGGCCTGGCTGCTCGGCCCGTTCGTCGAGGCGCACCTCCGCGCGGCGAGCTTCAGCGACGCCGCCGTCGCGGAGGCGACGGGGTGGATCGAAGGTTTCGAGGAGCACCTGCACGAGGCCGGGATCGGACAGATCAGCGAAATCTTCGACGGCGATCCGCCGCATCGCCCGCGCGGGTGCATCGCCCAGGCGTGGTCCGTGGCGGAGCTGCTGCGCGTCCGCTCGATGATCCGCACCCGCTCGTGGACCGCGGAGGACGCATCGTGAGGGCGGCCGCGCTGGCGACGGCGCTGCTCGTGGCGACGGTCGCGCCGGCGGCGGAGTTCGCGCTGACGCCGAACATCGATTCGCCGGCGATGCGCGACGGCGACCCGCTCCAGCCCGCGACGCTCACGATCCGCCCGTCACCCGGCCGGTCGACGGACGTCGCCGCCGGGGCGGTCCGCCTGACGCCCCGCCCCGGCGGTCCGGCCGTGCAGGTTCCCGTCGTCATCTCGCCCGACGAGGAGCTGTCGCTCGTCGTGCCCCTCCCGGCGGTGTCCGCGGAGCAGACCTATCGGGCGGCGTTGTTGACCGACGCCGCCGAAGCCGGGGAGGTGATGGACGGACAGGACGTGGAGATCGCTTGGCCGGTCGATGCGCTGTCCCGCGACGTGATGCTGGACAGCTCGGCCTACCGACCGTTCGCCGACGACCTGGCCCGCTGGCCGCCGGAGACGCGGCAGGCGCTGTTTGCAGGGCTCGTGCTGACGGCGCTGGCGCTGACGGCGACGCTGCTGATCCGGCGAACCGGTCGGCGCCTCGCGGCCGCGGGGGGCGTGGTCGTGCTGGCGGCGGCGGGAGTGTCCGCCGCGATGCGCGCGGCGCCGCTCGTTGAGGAGCGCTACGCCGAAGACGGGCGGACCGCGGCGCTGTCCAGCCGGCGGACGGTGCGGTGGGAAGGGGACGCCCGCTGGCGACCGGTGTACTACGCCCCGTGGCAGATGCGGGGCGACGACATGCTCATCCGCCCCGGCGCGGGGGTGTCGCTGACGCTGCATCCCGACCAGGTCCGCGTGCTTCGCCGGGCGACGCGACGGGAGTAAGCTTCGGGGGACGCCATACAAGCTTCGGGGGACGCCATACAGAGCTGACTGCCTCTGTTGACTTCCGGAGCGTTGATGGCCTGCGTTGCCCGCAGAGGGAACGAAGACCCATATGGCGTCCCCCGACTGAAGGCCGTGGCGCCGCAGAACAACCATGCCCGCGGGGCGAGCATGCCACCCGCCTGAGGGGTATCAAGACCGTGGCGCCGCAGGGCACAACCATGCCCGCGGAGCGGGTATGGTTTCCGCCTATGTCTGTCGTTGTATCGGCCCTGAAGGGGCCGGACGGCATAGCCCAGGGCCAGGCCGAAGGCCGCAGCCCTGGGTTTCGGACGCCGGAGAGGCGAGCCCTGAAAGGGCGACACTGCTGGGCGTGTGAGATGAACATGCCCGCGCAACGGGCATGACACGCGCGAGGTCCGCGTGCTTCGCCGGGCGTCAGTCGATGACCCTGACAGTGCTGTGGACGGGGTAGAGCAGTGAGAAGACCCGCTCGATGTCGGCGTCCCTTAGGCGGATGCACCCGAGCGACGACTCCCTGCCGACGCTGGACGGATCGTTGGTCGAGTGGATGCCGTAGCTGGTCAGCGGGGCGGTCTGCGGGTCCATGCCCTCGAGGGCGATCCACAATCCCTTCTTGCCGAAGGCGTAGTCGGGGTCGTTGTACGGCACGGCCGCCTTGTTGACCGGGCTGGACGGCGGCGGGTACCAGGTCGCCCGCGTTTCCTTGCCGCCCCGTTTCACCCGCCAGAGGCCGGTCGGCGTCGAGCCGTTCCTGCCCAGCCCGACCGGCGCCCGTCGGACGAACACCGGCGGCAGATCGCCGCGCTGGAGGTACAGGTCCATCACGAACTCGCTCTTGTCTACGACGGCGTGGAACGGTCCGCGGATGACCTTGTAGCTCCGCCCGGCCTGGATGTCCTGGGCACGGTTGAGTCCGTTGATCTCCACGATCAGGCGCTCGGGCACGCGGAGCTCCAAGCGGCGGACCACCCCGTTCCGCCCGGCGAGCACCTCGCCCGGCTTGAACTCGTAGTACGTCGTGTACGGGTCGTCGGCCAGTGCGACGCGAGAGAAGAGCGTTCGCTGGGCGATCGCCTCCAACCGGCCGCGGGCGTCGCGGGCCTGCTCGGAGGGCAGGGCGTAGCTCAGCACGGCCCGGGACAATGCGGTCCGGGCGCCGATGAGCTCGTCGGAGCCGTGCATGGCGACGCCTTCCTCGTAGGTCGCGACGGCCTGCTTGCGCGTGAGCGAGGGAAGTTCAGGTCGGACCGCCTGTGTCGCCGGGGGCGCCGGGTCGCCGCCACCGTCATCATCATCGCGGTCGTCATCAAGCGTCGACGGCCCGGTTCCGTCGTCCGACCCGTTGCGGGCGGATCCCTCCGTCGGCAGGTCGGCGATGTAGTCGGCCTCCGCCGGCGGCTGGGTGTCGGCCGGCTCGGGCGTCCTCGGCCAGTAGAAGTACGCGATCACCGCCACGATGGCGACGAGCACCAGCATGGCCAGTCGTCTTCGAGAGGAACGTTTCACCTGACAGCGTCCTTTCCGTCGTTCGGTTCGGTCGAGGCCGGTCGTGCCACGGCGTCCCGACAGTGTTATCGGCGGGAAGCCCGCCGGAACCGCAGCACTTGCCGGTCGGTGACCAGCATGTCCACCTGCTCGTCATGGGCCTCGGTGGGCAGATCGTCGCAGAGCTGGACGTCGAACGCCAGCCCGCACGCGACCGCATCCAGACCCGGCTCGGCGAGGAAGCGGTCGTAGAACCCGCCGCCGCGCCCGAGGCGTCCGCCGGCCCGGTCGAAGGCGAGGGCGGGAACGATCACGAAGTCGATCTCCGTCACCGGGTGCGGGAAGCCGCCGTCGGGCTCGGGGATGCCGTACCGGCCGGGCGTCACGCCCTCGTCCAGCGATTGCAGCTCGACACCGACCATGTGCCGCCGATCCCAGTCCACGCGCGGCGCCAGGACCCGCTTGCCCCGCCGCCAGGCCTCCAGGATCACTTCCGCCGTGTCGGGCTCGCCGGCGATCGGCAGATACGCCATGACGACGGATGCCGCGTCGAACTCCTCCAGGGCGAGCATCCGTTCGGCTGCCCGGCCGCTCGCCTGCTCGCGCTCGGCGGCGCTCATGTCCGCGATGCGCCGCTTGATCCGTTTGCGCAATCGGTTCTTCATGTGGTGGTCATTGTCCCGGCCGTCGGCGGGCGGGCAAGGCGAAACCCCTCGCGACTACCCGCGATCCTCGGCGCGGCCGCGCATCCCGCGGACCCATTCGAGGTATCGCGCAATGTGCTTCTCGTAGCCGCGGTCGGTGGGGGTGTAGTAGGTCTTGTCGACGCCCAGATATTCCTGGTCGGGGCTGACGCCGCCGGCATAGTCGTGGGAATACTTGTATCCGTTGCCGTGTCCCCGCTCGGCCGCGCCGTCGTAGTGGGCGTCGCGGAGGGGCTTCGGTACGGGCACGGTCCGCCGCTCGCGGACGTCGTCCATCGCCGTCCAGATCGCCGTCGCCGAGGCGTTGGACTTCGGCGCGCAGGCCATGTACACCGCTGCCTGGGCGAGCGTGAGCTGGCACTCGGGCATGCCGATCTTCTCGGTGATGTCGAACGCCGCGGCCGCGACGTTTATCGCGCGCGGGTCGGCGTTGCCGATGTCCTCGCTGGCGAGGATGGCGATTCGCCGCGCGATGAAGCGCGGGTCCTCGCCGGCGACCAGCATCCGCGCCAGCCAATAGACGGCCG
>CAZADC010000240.1:0-6272 GCA_964483755.1 uncultured Planctomycetaceae bacterium
CGCCGGCCTCGATGACGACTTCCAGCGTCACCCGCCCGCCCGCCGGCACAGTCGGCGCGGAGAGCTCCGGCAGACCGATCCGCACGTTGGACTCGCCGCCGGCGCTGCAGTCCATCACGACGGCGGCGATCCCCGCGTCCGCCGGGACCTGCCCCGCACCGCCGCGCCACGCCGCCGCCGTCATGTCCGTCAGCACGTAGATTTCCCCCCGCGGCAGGTCGGCGTCGCGGCACAGCTCAGCCGCCCGGGAAATCGCAGCCGCGAGCGAATCCGCGCCCGGCGTCTGCCGGACGGCGGCGATTCGCTCGGCCGCCAGGCGCCGGTCGGCGAGAAAGCCGCCCCGCAGCGGCGGCCCGGACGAGGCGACCACTGCCGAGCGGGACCCCTCCGGCAGAGCGCCCAGCAGCTCGCTGGCGAGCCGCCGGGCGTCCTCAAGACGCGTCCGCCCCTGATAGCGAAGGCTCATCGACCCGGAGTTGTCGATCACGAACACGCCGGCCACCGATTCGCCGGGGCGGGCAAGGGCGGCCGGCGCCGACACCTGTGCCCGCGCGATCAGCACGGCCAGCAGGATGATCGCCGCCATCCGCATCGCCAGCAGGAGCAGGTGCCGGAGCCTGAGCATCGAGACGCTCTCGCGGTGGGTCTTCTTGACGAAGCGCATCGTCGGCAGGACAATCCGCTTCGGCCGATTGCGGAGGACGAAGTGAATGACGACGGGCGCACCCGCCGCACCGGCCGCCGCAAGGACCCACGGGAAGAGGAACGCCGCCGCGATCATGTCCGCCAGTATAGGAAAGTGTCTCCGAACTCGCACGCGGCTCGGGACAGCCCGACAGGCCGAGACGCGGCAGGTTTCCAGAGTCGTGCGCGGCAGGGCTCCAGAGTCGTGCGCGGTGTCCTTCCCCGGGCACCGCGCAGGTCGACCCGGCAGCAACCGACCGGGGTAGACGCGGCGGCCTGGGAAGGCCGCCGCGCGGACTGTTGCGGGCTTCCGGAAGGCCGCCGCGCGAACTGCGGGCCGCAAGCGGGCGGCGTCGCCGTTGAACCATCGGGTGAGACCATGACGGAGATTCACATCGAGCAGGGTGACCTGACGCAATACAAGATCGACGCGATCGTCAACGCGGCCAACAACGACCTGCAGCTCGGCGGTGGACTGGCCGGGGCGATCGCCCGCGCCGGCGGCCCGGAAATCCAGGCCGAGTGCGACCGCCACGGACCGGTCGAGGTCGGCGGCGCCGCGATCACCGGCGGCGGCGAGCTGCCCGCGAAGTACGTCATTCACCAGGCGTCGATGCGCCTCGGCGGCCGCACCACCGCCGACGCCCTGCGGACCAGCACGCGCGAGGTGCTCCGCCTCGCCGAGGAGAACGGCGTCCGCACGCTGGCGTTTCCGGCCACGGGCACGGGCATCGCCGGGTTCCCCATGCGACAGTGCGCCGAGATCATGTTGGACGCGGTTCGCGAGCACGTCGCCGGCGAGACGGACCTGACCGACGTGCATTTCGTCCTGTTCGACGAGGGCGCCCGGAATGTGTTCGAGGACGTCCGCCGTGAAAAGTTCGAGTAGTCCCGAACCCGGCGCGGCGCGCGGCGTTTAATGGAATGAGATGAGCGCAACGCCTGACAGACTGCTTCGCCGTCTCGCCGCCGGGCTGATCCTGGCGTCGCTGGCGGTCGTCGGCGGCGCCGACGACGATGATTCCGGCGCCGGCAGCCTGGACTACTGGCTGAACCAGGCCGAGCCCGCCGACACCCAGCCGGCCGAGGCGACGGACGAGCCCGCGGGGAAGAACCCGTTTGACGTCGCCGCCCGCTTCGGGCGCCCGGACGCCCTGCCCGGCGTGGTCGAGCTGTCCGACGGGCAGCAGATTCCCGGGCGTATCTACACCACGCGCGATCGGAACCTGGAGGTCTGGGTCGAAGCGGAGGAGCGCTTCCGCCGCGTGCCGCTGATCACGGTGCTGAGCATCGAGCCTGTCGTGGTCAACGCGGAGATGGTCCAGGAATGGCGGTGGAAGGAGATGGGCGTCCCCGAGCGCGTCTACACCGGGCGCGAGTACCCGACCATGCGGTTCGAGTGGAAGCTGCACCTGATCGACGACTCGACGATCGTCGGACCCATCAAGGGCCAGCCCCTGTGGGTCCGCCTGAAGGACAGCAAGTTCGGACCGTTCATCCTCCACGAACGGACCAAGGGCGAGATGGGCGAGACGCTCGACGACATCGTGCACCTCAAGCGGGTCGTCATCTCGCGGCGCATGATGGAGAAGGTGCTCCGCGCCGGCCCGCCCGGCAACGCCGCAACCCGCCCCGCCGAACAGTAGTTTCCCGGCCGCCGCCGCACGCCTCCCTCGGATCGCCGCCCGCAGAAAATCTCTCCGGTCCTTGACAAGTCTCCGTCCGGTCGCGAAACATGGCGACGCCCGCGACGGGGTTGGTACGGTGCGCCGGCATCGATGACGGAAGCGGATTCACGGGACATGGCCGCGAAATCACGGAAATCCTCACGCCGCAAGTCCTCCGGCTCGAAGGCCGGACGCGGCAAGTCCTCGCGCTCGCCCAAGGCATCCGCCGACGGCAAGAAGCTCGTCGTCGTCGAGTCACCCGCGAAGGCGAAGACGATAAACCGCTACCTGGGCGACGATTACGTCGTCAAGGCGTCCATGGGACACGTCCGCGACCTGCCGCGGAGCAAGATCGGCGTCGAGGTGGAGGAGGACTTCGCGCCGACCTACGAGCTGCTCGACGGGCGGAAGAAGGTCGTCAGCGAGCTGCGCAAGTACGCCCGCGGGGCGCCGGAGGTCTACCTCGCCACCGACCTGGACCGCGAGGGGGAGGCGATCGCCTGGCACCTCGCCGAGACGCTCAACGTCCCCGGCGACCGCATCCGGCGGGTGGTGTTCAACGAGATCACCTCCGGGGCGATCCGCGAGGCGTTCTCCCACCCCCGCGGGATCGACATGGACAAGGTCAACGCCCAGCAGGCACGGCGGATTCTCGACCGGCTCGTCGGCTACCGCGTATCCCCGCTGCTGTGGCGGAAGGTGGCGACGGGCCTGTCGGCCGGGCGGGTCCAGTCCGTCGCGGTGCGCCTGATTGTCGAGCGCGAGCGGGAGATCGACGCCTTCACGCCCGAGGAATACTGGAAGATCGCGGCGATTCTGACGCCCGATCTCGACGCGGCCGACCGGATCGCCGACGAGTACGCCGCACTGATGAGCGAGCGGGACGAGCGCGGCAACCCGCCGACCCAGGCCCGCCAGCAGGAGTTCCTCACCGAGCGGAACGCCTTCCGCGCCGAGCTGGTCCGCTGGAAGGGCGAGCGGTTCCGGGCGGACGATTCCGACACGGCGATCGAGATCGCCCGCGCGATCGGGCTGCGGATCGGCGACGACGACGTCAAGGTCACCGAGGACCCCGAGGCGAAGGGCCCGGCGAAGCGTCTGGTGAGCGTCGACGGAACGGTTCGCCCCGGTTCCGACGGCGCCGCCCCGCCCGCCTACGTCGTTCGCGAGATCAAGCAGCGCGAGAGCAAGTCGCGCCCGCATCCGCCGTTCACCACCGCGTCGATGCAGCAGGCGGCCTCGGTTCAGCTCCGCTTCTCGGCGTCGCGGACGATGCGCATCGCCCAGCAACTCTACGAGGGCGTCGACGTGCCGGGCGAGGGCAGCGTCGGGCTGATCACCTACATGCGAACCGACAGCCGGAACCTCTCCAACCAAGCGATCGGGCAGGTCCGCGAGCTGATCGGCGGCGACTTCGGCGACCGATACCTGCCCGAGAAGCCCAACCGCTACACGTCCGGTCAGAGGGCGCAGGAGGCCCACGAAGCCGTCCGCCCCACCGACCCCCGCCGGCGTCCCGACGACCTGCGCCGGGCGCTGAGCGAAGAGCAGTTCAAGCTCTACGAGCTGATCTGGAAGCGCTTCGTCGCCTGCCAGATGCCCCCGGCCGTGTGGAAGGTCACCGAGGCGGACATCGCCGTCGACACCGATGCCGGCGAGGCGAGGCTGAAGGCGATGGGGCGCCGCCTGGCGTTCGACGGGTTCCTCCGCGTCGCGGGCATGCCGCGAAGCGGCGAGCAGATTCTCCCCGAGCTCGCCGCCAAGCAGGAGCTTGCGCCCGTCTCGATCGAGCCGACCCAGCACCTCACCCAGCCGCCGCCGCGGTACACCGAGGCGTCGCTGGTCAAGGCCCTCGAGGCCGACGGCATCGGGCGCCCGAGCACCTACGCGAGCATCATCCAGACCATTCAGGACCGCAAGTACGTCGAGCAGATCAACCGCGTGTTCCACCCGACCGACCTCGGCGTCGTGGTCACCGACAAGCTGGTCGCCCACTTCCCGAACGTCTTCGACGTCCGCTTCACCGCCCACATGGAGGAGGAGCTGGACAAGGTCGAGGAGGCCGAGGAGGACTGGGTCCGCCTTCTCCGCGAGTTCTACGGGCCGTTCGCCGAGACGCTGGAGAAGGCGTCGGAGGAGATGGTCCACGCCAAGGCGGAGACCCAGCCGAGCGAGTACACCTGCGAGAAGTGCGGGCGGGAGATGGTCTACCGCTTCAGCTCGAACGGGCGTTACCTCGCCTGCACCGGCTACCCGGAATGCAAGCAGACCTACCCGGTCGACCGCAAGGGCGCGAAGATCGAGAAGAAGCCCGTCGACGTCGCCTGCCCCAAGTGCGGCGGGGAGATGCTGCTGCGCCGCGGACGCTACGGGCCGTTCCTGAGCTGCGCCCGCTACCCCGACTGCGACGGCGTGGTGAACCTCGACCGCAAGGGCGCGATCAAGCCGCCCAGCCCCCCGCCGCTCGAGGTGGACCTCGAATGCCCCAAGTGCGGCAGCCCGCTGAACCTGCGCCGGGGAAAGCGCGGGCCGTGGCTGGGCTGCTCGGCCTATCCCAAGTGCCGCGGGCGGCTCGGGTGGACGAAGCTCGACGAGGACAAGCGGGCGGAGCTGGAAAAGCAGCTCGAGCAGCACGAGGTCGCCAACCCCCAGCCGGTCATAAGGCACCTCGACGGCACGCCCGTCCCCGACGGCTACAAGCCCGACGCCCCGCCCGAAGCCGACAACGACGGCGACGAGGGGTCAAGCGGCGAATAGGCAACCGCCTGACGCCCAGAAGGCACGGGTCGTCAGAAAGGGCCGCGCTGTCCGCACCGCCGGCCGGCGGAGCTACAGCGTACCCTTCGTCGAGGGCACGTCCTGACCGCGGCGCGGGTCGATTTCCTTCGCCTGTCCCAGCGCCATCGCGAGGGCCTTGAATATCGCCTCGGCGACGTGGTGGTCGTTCGCCCCGCCCGCGACGTTGACGTGCAGGTTCATCCCCGCCTCGCGGGCGACGGCGCGGAGGAACTCCTCGACGAGCTGCGTGTCGAACGTCCCGATTTTCCCCCGCCCGAAGGGCGCGTTGAACACGACGGCCGCCCTGCCGGAAAGGTCCAGCGCGACGTTGGCCAGCGCCTCGTCCATCGGCGCCGACGCCCATCCGTAGCGGCGGATGCCGCACTTCTCGCCCAGCGCCTTCCGCAGCGCCTGCCCGAGACAGACACCGACGTCCTCGACGGTGTGGTGGTCGTCCACCTCGACGTCACCCGACGCGGCGACCTTCAGGTCCGTCATGCTGTGCCTGCCGAGATGGTCGAGCATGTGATCGAGGAAGCCGACGCCGGTCTTCGCGTCGACCACGCCCGTCCCGTCCAGGTCGACGGTCAGCGTGATCTCGGTTTCCTTCGTCTTGCGTTCGATTGTGGCTTGTCGCATGGATAAATCCAGGTGCCGGGTATCAGGTACTGGGCAACAGGCAATAGCGAAAAGAAGCAACCGTCCGGCGTCCGCTGTCTGGCGGCAGTGGCGAAGCTTCAACATCGTCGACGAACGAAAGCGTAATCGCCACGCCGTCTTACATCCTGCAGCCGAGACCGATCACGCCCGTGGATGAACCTCGGCCTGGTGCGGCGCGCGACTGTCTCTGCTGCTGCATACTGTATCTATCGGCCGTCCGGCGTTCCGGCCACATCCAATCTGCAGCGCCTGCGCCACATCGCCCCGACCCGCGCCGATGCGCCCGCCCTTCAGCAGCACGTCTCCCCGGCATCGCCGGACCTTTGCGAGCTCTGCAATACCATCTACCGCACACAGCAACCGCCTCGCCAGCCCCCGCGCGCGCCCACCCCGCGCCGCTTCTTCTTCCTGTTGCCTATTGCCCATTGCCTGCTGCCCATTGCCTGTTGCCTGCCGTTCAGGAGCCGCCCTTCCCATCCGACG
>CAZADC010000241.1:0-1459 GCA_964483755.1 uncultured Planctomycetaceae bacterium
GTCGGAGGTTATCCAGGGTGTCTCGGTGTGGGTGGATGAGCACGGCTTTCGGTACGAGTTGACCGCCTCGGGCACCTTGACCATTACCGAGGGCACGCTGCTCGCCGGGGACAGCATCACCGTGGAGAATTTTGAGCCCGATGACGACCCGCTGGGCATCGCGTTGAAGCTCGGGCGTAAAGTCGCCGTGCTGCCGCCGGACGAACCCAATCCATTTACAGAGGGAGATGGAGCGGTTCAGACCTATACCGGGGATATGGCCATACGGGGGTCGGAAAGCCTCGTGGTCGCGCTCAACTACCCGGCGGGTGAAGGCGACACGCTGTTGGTGGACGTCGACGGGGGACCCGCCGACACACTCAACGTGTTCTATGGCTCCGAAGCCATCAGCCTTGGGGACGGGCCTGTCGAGCTGACGCTGGAGGAGGGGCAGACCGAGATCGCGTTCGCCCTTTCCAACTCGGAACAACTCGACGAAAACACCACCTACACCGTCACGGCCACTTGGCAGGCGGTCGATGAAGAACCTGTCAGCAGCGAGTATACGCTGACCGTGGAAGGGGATGACGCCGAGCCGGAGCAGCTACAGGACGGCAATCTCATTCTCGGCGACAAAGAGCCCTCCCTGGACGGTAACGGCAATATTCGTAAGGACGAATGGGGAAACATCATACCGAACGGAGCGGCGCCCGGTCGCGCCGACACGATTTACGACACGCCAGTAAACGACATCATCGAAGCGGGCGAGGGTGCGGATTCGGTCACGCGTCGTCAAGGCGGGGACGACATCGTCCAGCTTGGGGGCGGGGACGACTACCTGAAGACACAGTATGGGACTCCGGGCCGGGTTGAGGCCAGCGGCGGTGACGGTCGTGACTACCTGGGTGGCGGGACGGAGCAGGACGTGCTCAAAGGCGGCGAGGGCGCAGACTGTTTATACGGAAACGCCGGCGACGACCGCCTGTACGGCGGCCAGATGGGTCGGGCCGACGACCTCATCGCCGCTGGGGCCACCCAGCAGGGCAGTGGTGAACAGGGGGAGCTGTTCGACGCCGAAGGCGGTAATGACCAGCTGTTCGGCGGAGCGGGCAATGACATGGCGCTGGGAGGTGACGGCGACGACCTCATCGTCACCGGTGGCGGGACCGACTGGATATGGGCCGATATGAACGGCATTTCCTACGGGCACGGAAGCTGGAAGGACTGGGAGGTCACAGAGATAGAGAAAGTCGACGACCAGGGCAACATCACCTACGAGTACCAACGCGAGGTGATTGCGAGCGATGGCGAGGGCACTGGCGATGACGTCGTGTATGCCGGCGCTGGCGATGATGTTGCCTTCGGCGAGCGCGGTGACGATACCCTGCATCTGGAAGCCGGCGCGGACAAGGCGTGGGGCGGAGAAGGGGACGATGCGCTGCTCGGCGGTGACGGTGCAGACCAGCTCTCCGGCGACAAC
>CAZADC010000241.1:1469-6263 GCA_964483755.1 uncultured Planctomycetaceae bacterium
CGGTCCCGACGCCCTGGCGCTTGATGCCCACGGTGACGATTTCATCGATGGCGGCGCGGGAGACGACCAAGTGTGGGGGATGGCCGGAACGGATATCCTCTACGGGGGCAGCGGCGATGATGAGCTGTTTGGCGACAGCCAGGAGGAGTATGCGCAAGGCGATTACCTCTACGGGCAGGAAGGCAACGATACCCTGATTGGCCACGCCGGTGGCGATTTTCTGAGCGGCGGGAAAGGGGCCGACGACATCGACGGCGATGCCGAAGAGCTCGACGGCGAATACCACGGCAAGGACAGCCTCGATGGCGGGGCCGGTGACGACAACCTCTGGGGACGCGGTGAGTCGGACTGGTTGAGCGGCGGAGAGGGTGACGATCAACTCATCGGCGACAGCACGAGTGTCGACGGCGAGTACCACGGCGACGACGTACTGCTCGGCGGCGACGGCGCGGATATCCTGTTCGGTGGCGGCGGCAGCGACAGTATGGAGGGCAACGACGGCGCCGACGAACTCTACGGCGATGACACCGACCTCGACGCCCAGTACCAGGGCGACGACATCCTCGACGGGGGCGAGGGCGACGATGTGCTCATGGGCGTCGGCGGCGACGACATTCTCGACGGCGGCGCCGACGACGACAGGCTCTATGGGGACGCCAGCGCACTGGCCGGCGCCGACCACGGCAACGACCGTCTGGAGGGCGGCGCGGGTCGCGACCAGCTCGTCGGCATGGGCGGGGACGACGTTCTGTTCGGCGGCGAGGGGGCGGACACCCTGGCAGGCGACGGGCTGACGGACCCGGCCTTTCACGGCGCCGACTACCTCGACGGCGGGGCGGGAGACGACAACCTGCGCGGAGGCGGAGGCCACGACCGACTGAGCGGCGGCGCGGGGGCGGACCGGCTCACCGGTGACGACGTCGATATTGCCGAGGTCCACCACGGCGATGACGCCCTGGCCGGCGGCGACGGCGACGATACGCTCTGGGGGCTGGGCGGCGCCGACACCCTCGATGGGGGTAGCGGCAACGATACCCTGGAAGGCGGCGCGGGCGACGACCTGCTCATCGGCGGGACGGGCGATGATGTGCTCGACGCCGGCAGCGGCAGCGACATCCTCGACGGCGGCGCGGGCACCGACCTGTACATTTTCAACCCCGGCGACGGGGTGGACTACATCCGCGACAGCGGCGGCGGCACGCTACGGTTCGGCAGCGGTATCGACAGCGGCGGCCTGACCCTCGCGGTCGGCTCGCTGCAAATCAACGTCGGCGACAGCGGCGATGCGATCCACATCGAGGGCTTCGACCCCAACGACCCCTACGCCAATGTCGCTATCGACCGCTTCGAGTTTGCCGACGGCACCGTGCTCACCTACGAAGAGCTGCTCGCCCTCGGCTTCGACCTGAACGGCACCGACGGTGACGATGCCATAGACGGTACCGCGCTGCAGGACCGAATGCGCGGGCTGGCCGGGGACGATGCCCTTTTCGGTGGCGTCGGGGACGACACGCTCGAAGGCGGCAGCGGCGCGGACGTGCTCGATGGGGGCGATGGCGCCGACATCCTCGACGGCGGCAGCGGTGCGGATTTTATGCACGGCGGTGCCGGGGACGACACGCTCGAAGGCGGCAGCGGCGCGGACGTGCTCGATGGGGGCGATGGTGCCGACATCCTCGATGGTGGCACCGGTGCGGATTCGATGCAGGGCGGTGCTGGGGACGACCGTTATTTCGTCGACGCTGCCGACGACCGGGTGAGCGAGGCGGCAGACGGCGGACTGGACACGGTGGTGGCCGATGTCGACTTCGCGCTGGGCGAGAATTTCGAGGCGCTCGAACTGCGCGGAGCGGCCACCGAGGGTACGGGGAACGGCCTCGATAACAGCCTGAACGGCAATGCCGCCGACAACCGGCTCGATGGCCTCGCCGGGGACGACCGGCTCGATGGCGGCGCCGGGGCCGATACCTTGCTCGGCGGCAGTGGCGCCGACGCGATCCACGGCGGGGCCGGGGATGACGTGCTCGACGGCGGCGCGGATGCCGACCGGTTGGCAGGGGGGGGCGGCAATGATCTGTACCGCGTAGACGACAGCGGCGATCTCATTGCGGAGCTCAGTGGCGAGGGCGAGGCCGACCGTGTGGAGGCGAGCGCCGACTTCGCCCTGGGCGACAACATCGAGCAGCTCGTCCTCACCGGCGATGCGGCTATCGACGGGCGCGGCAACGACGCCGATAACCTGATCACGGGCAACGACGCCGCCAACGAACTGTCCGGCGGCCGCGGCAACGACACCCTGCACGGTGGCGGCGGTGACGACCGGTTGGAGGGCAGCCTGGGTGACGACGTGCTCGACGGCGGCGAGGGCGCGGACTATCTGGATGGCGGCACGGGCGCCGACACGATGGATGGCGGTCTGGGCGATGATACCTACGTGGTCGATGCGGTTACCGACACCGTGCGCGAGGAACCCCAGGGCGGTTACGACACCGTCATCAGCTCCATCGACTATAGCCTCGTGGACAATGTCGAGCGGTTGGTCTTGAGCGGTAACCAGAACATCGATGGCACCGGCAATGAACTGGACAATGTGCTCGAGGGCAACGCCGCGGACAATCTCCTCGACGGCGCCGCCGGCGCTGACGAGATGCACGGCGGCGCCGGCGACGACACCTACCGTATCGACGAGGCCGGCGACCGGGTGGTCGAGGCGGCGGGCTTTGGAACCGATACCGTCGTCTCTGCCATCGGCGTGCAGCTTGCGGAGAACGTCGAGGTGTTGGAGCTGATCGGCAGTGATGCGGTCGACGGCGGCGGCAACGCGCTGGATAACCAGCTCTACGGCAACGACGCGGCCAATCGGCTCGACGGTTTTGCGGGCGACGACCTGATCGAGGGTGGCGGCGGAGACGATGCCCTGTATGGCGGGGCGGGGGCCGACACCCTGGACGGCGGCCTTGGGGCCGACACCCTGGACGGCGGTACCGAAAACGACGTCCTGGCCGGGAACGACGGCGACGATACCCTGGCGGGCGGCGCCGGCGCGGACGTCCTCGACGGCGGAAGCGGTGCCGATGCGCTCGACGGCGGCGAAGGCTACGACGAACTGGCCGGTGGCGCCGATGCCGATATATTGATCGGGTCCGGCGGCAGTGACCGCCTCGACGGTGGTACGGGCGACGACGACCTCGATGGCGGGGACGGCGACGACCAGCTGGTCGGCGGCGCCGGCGCCGACTACATGGTCGGCGGCGCCGGTGACGACCGCTACTGGGTGGACGCGACCGCCGATGTCGTCGTGGAGCAGCCCGGCAGCGGCTTCGACAAGGTCTACAGCGATGTCAGCTTCACCCTTGGGCAGGGACTCGAGCATCTCTACCTTAGCGGCGCGGCTGCGGTCGATGGCATCGGCAACGACAACGATAACCTCATCGACGGTAGCGTGGCGGCAAACCACCTGGAGGGTGGCGCCGGGGTCGACACGCTCTACGGTCGCGACGGGGACGACTACCTCGACGGGGGCAGCGGCGACGATCGCCTCGACGGCGGTTGGGGGGCCGATACACTCGTCGGCGGTGCCGGCGACGACCGCTACTGGGTCGACCACGCCGGCGATACCGTGCAAGAGACGGTCGACGGCGGCTACGACCGCATCGCCAGCACCGTGAGCATGGTGTTGCCGGACTACGTCGAGGCCCTGGTGTTGGAGGGCGAGGGTGAACTCAACGGCACGGGCAATGAACACGACAATCTGATCGTCGGAAACGACGAGGCCAACGTCCTCGAGGGACTTGCGGGCGTCGACGATATCGACGGCGCTGCGGGCAATGACCATATCGAGGGTGGTAGCGGCGACGACGTACTGTTCGGCGGTGGCGATGCGTTTGAGGTGATCCAGCCCGAAACCGCCTGGGAGTGGGAGGAATACGGCGGCTATCAGCAGATCGTGCAGCCGAATCGCGATTATATCGACGGTGGCAGTGGCGATGATTACATCGATGGCGGCAGCGACGACGACACCCTCATCGGCGGGACGGGCGATGACTATCTGTACGGCGGCGATGACGCCGTTCCGCCCGAATCGGAGGGCGGGGAACCCGAGTATGGACCCGCGGCCGTCGCCTTGGCCGAAGGCGGCGAGATCCCGCCGGGGGATGGGTGGACAGAGCCCGGTGAAGGCGAATCGGAATGGAACTTCACCAATAACGACACCCTGGAGGGCGGCGCGGGTGACGACGTTCTGGACGGGGGCTCCGGCACGGATCGACTGTTTGGCGGGGAGGGGGTGGATACCCTGCTCGGCGGGACCGGTGACGACCGGCTCGATGGCGGCGCCGGCCTCGACACCATGGCCGGTGGTCGCGGCAACGACGTTTATTACGTCGACGGATACTCTGAGACGGTGACCGTCGAGGTGCCCGTGGACGATCCCGACGACGGTGCCGGTTCCGATGACTGCGAGTGCGAGTTGCCCCAGGGCGACGGGGCGGAGTGCGACAGCGGCGGCCACGGGAACGAGGGCGTGGGCAACGGCGACGATCCGCCCCCGCCGGGACACGACGACAACTGGAACGACGGGCCGGGAACGTCGCCGGGCAACCCCGGCTCGGCCCACGGAAATGGTGGGAATCGAGATAAGCGTGGGGACCGCCGTCGCCGTGGTGACGACGAACATGCCCATGACGAGGCGGGTTGCGATTCCGGTGAGACTGGCGGCGATGACGCCGCTTCCGGCGGTACCAGCGACGAGGGCACAGGCGCGCAGACGCCGGCGGTCGAGACCCGCACCGAGAC
>CAZADC010000242.1:0-6210 GCA_964483755.1 uncultured Planctomycetaceae bacterium
ATGCCGACGGCCGCGACGAGATCGAGCCCGTCTGCGGGGGCGTCCAGCGGTTCGGACCGCCAGGCGCCTCCGCGCCAGGTATGGACGACGGTCGGGCCGTCGCCGCGCCCGCCCGCCAGCACGTGAACGGCGCCGCCGGTCGCGGCGAGAACCAGCTCGTCCGGCGAACCGGACAGGTTCGGGGGAAGCGATGTCAGCCGCTTCCACTCGCGGTCGACGTTGTGGAAGACGCCCAACCCCGCGGCTCGCAGCTCGGCCGCAGCGGTGGCGGGATGAGTCGTCGCGGCCGTCGCCGTTGCGGGCGCGGGGTCGGCCGGGGCGGTTCCCGTGGCGGGCGCCGGCCTGTCGGCGGCGACGATCGCCACCACCCCCCGGCCGGACGACGCGCCCACGTCCCGCGCCTCGCACGCGGCGATCGGTTCGCCGGGCAGGCTCAGCCCGGCCGTGCCGTCCCCGCCGCCGAGATTGTACATCCGGTACGCGCCGGAGCGGAACAGCACGTGGAGGTATCGCTCGACGCACGCCGCCGCCGCCACCTCGCCGGTGACGTCGTGGACGATCCATTCCCACTTGCCGCCCAGCTCGCGGGCGACGGCGTCGAAGGTTCTCGCCTGCACGTCGTCGCGCACGAGCCACACCGCGTCGTCGCTGCCGGTCAGCAGCAGCCGGTGGGGGGCGTCCGCCCGGCCCGCGCCGCACAGCCCGGCCGCCAGGACGATGACTGCCATTGTCGCTCGCGCGGTCCGGCTCACCGCTGGCCGCCTCCCCGGTCGAGATGCGCGTCGACCTGCACCTGCGGCAGCGCCGCCGGAGGGTCGAACTCGCTGGCGACGGCGGGGTCGCCGCGTCCGACGGTCATCTCCGACAGCACGATGTGAACGGCTTCGACCTCGGCGGGGCGGTCCGGCCAAGGGACCCACGCGATGCGGATGTCGGTCGGCATGATCGGACGGGACGCGCCCGGCGGGGCGTCGGGGTTGTCGATCGGCTCATAGTCGTCGAGGCGGGCGGTCATCACGCGCCGCCCGTCGTTGTCGAAGATGTTGACCTTGTAGAGACGGCGCGGCTCGTCGTCCGCCCAGCGGAAGTACATCTCGCGGCGGAAGAGCACGCGCTCGGTGACGGGCTGGCGGGCGACGTAGGTCAGCACGTACGCGCACTCGCCCCGCGTACGGTCCATGGACACGCAGACGGCCGGGAGGGCGGTCAGGTCGCCCGGCAGTGGCGTGACGCCCAGGACCGCGAGCAACTGGTGCGGGTCGATCGGCAGCGACCGGATGCCCGGCGCGCCGGCGTATTCGTTCCAGCCCCACCAGGCCTGCCCCTGCTCGCCCATGTGCAGCCAGAAATAGTAGATGCCCTGCTCGACGTTCGCCCCGACGCGGAAGACTTCCGCGGCCGCCGTCTCCCGCCCGACGAGGACGAAGTCATGCGGGCCGTCCGGGTCTTCGCCCTGCCCGAGCAGCAGCAGCCCGTTGGGCGTGGCCAGCGGACTGGTGGAGCCCCACGTCAGCCCGCTCTTGTGGCGGACGGCGATCTTCGCGCGGGCCCATAGGTCCGGCACCCGCGACGCGTTGGCGTTGTGCTCGGCGACGAGCGTCTGCAAGGGGACGTACGTCTCCGGACAGGGCGGCGGACACCCCAGCGACAGCGCCGCCAGGGGGATCACCACCGCGGCCGGGATGAACCGCCGGGCGACGGCGACGGGTCGTCGAGCGATCGCGCATTTCGTCACAGCTCGCCCTCCAGGATGGTCCCGAGGTGTGCGCTGACCGCGGCGATGCGGTCCTCGTCGAGGTGCGGGTCGACGACCTCGTGGATCACGTCGTCGCCCTTGATCCGCATCCGCCACACTTCCCGTTCGCCCTCGCGCGTGCTGCCTTCGTAGACGAGGGTCTTCTTTCGCATCAGCACGAGCGTCAGCACGAAGCGGAAGCCGAGCTTGGTTTCGTCCTCGGCGTCGGCGAGGCGGTGGAAGAAATTCACCAGCAGGTCGTCGTCTATGAAGACCTTCTTCTTCTCCCGCGGCTGGGGGACGCGGGACTTCCACACGCCCAGGCGTGCGGGGTCGGGCGGCTCGTTCCGCCCGTCCCAGCAGGCGATGCAGTAGTCCTCGCGCTGCAGGTCGTCGGGCGTCTCGCGGACGGTGGCGACGAACTCCTCCCCGGGCGTCAACTCGCGCTCGCAGGCGACGCAGGCCCCGCTCGCGCGGGCGATGTTGTACTCTTTTGCCATTGCGATGATTCACACTCCACGAATGCGGAACCCACAGAGGGCACAAAGATCACAGAGAGTGAAGAAGCAGCGGATTCGATCATGAAGCAGCATGGCGAATTCCTCTCCGCTGCTTCCGGCCTCTACAGCTCACTTGCTGTTTCGCTTCTTCTCTCTGCGTCTCTGCGATCTAAGGGCTTTGCTTCTTCTCTCGGAGCTCTCTGTGTCCTCTGTGGTAATGTTGCTCAAAGGTATTGCTTCGCCGCGGTCTCCAGCAGTTCGACCATCTTCGCCGCCTTCGCGCAGTCGTCGGCAGAGGACTGCCGAACCTCCCGCGCCGCGTCCTCGTCGGTCACGGCCGGCACGTTGATCCGGACGTTCAGGTCGCTCATCTTGACTGCCGCCAGCAGGAGGAATCCGCCGGCGACCAGGTCGCTGATCAGCCAGCGGCTGCACTTGTCCGACAGGCTCGCCAGGTCGGACAGGACCGCCAGGCACAGCTTGGTCAGCTCGCGCGGGACGTCGATGGCGGCCGCGACGGCCGTCTGCATCGCCTCGTCCTTGGTCGGGCCGTCGTCCATCTTCATCGTCTTCTGATAGAGCCGGTACGCCTCCACGTCGTCGGCGACGAGCGTGCGGCACATCCTCCGCGCGTTGTCCAGTCGCCCGGCGACGCGGGCGTAGAGCTCCTCGTGTGCGGCGAACTTCTTCTTACCGCGGGTGAAGTTCAGGCTCATCTCGCCCAGCGCGACGCCGAGGCTCCCGACAACCCCGGCCACGCTCCCGCCGCCGGGCGTTGACGTCTTGGCGGCCGTCGCGTCAATGAAGTCCGTGACGCTGGTGGCAAGCATCTCTCTTGCGTCCTGCTCGTCGCTCATGCCGCACTCCCGTGTGTTTCGAGTCTCGTTCGTGCAGAACAGGCTGAACGCCTGTTCCACCGACCAGCTGAAAGCCTGTCCCACCGGGCGAATCCTGGTAAGGCAGCTCAGTCTTCCCGCGGGGTTGTCAGCACGGTGAAGTATCCGCCGGAGAGGTACTTCCGCCCGACCCGTCGCACGTCGGCGGGGGTGATCTTGCCGTACAGCTCGCGCAGGCGGTCGCGGAAGTCGTAACCGAAGCCGTACAGCTCGTCCAGCGCGGCCGACATCGCCAGGTCGCTCATCGCCTGCTTGTTGAGCAGCTCGGCCGTCAGGATCGTGTTGACCGCCCGGTCAATTTCCTGCTGCGTGGGCTCGCGGTCGGCCGCCCGGCGCAGCTCCTCGTGGATGATGTCGATGACCTTGTCGGCCTGCTCGGGTTGGCAGGCGGCGTAGACGAGGAACGCGCCCGGCGCGAGCCCGGCCCAGTTGTAGGCGTGGACGACATAGACAAGTCGTCCGCCGCGGAGCCGCGCGTGCAGCGGACCCGCCGGCAGGTTGTACCCGCTGATGAGCGTGTCCAGCACGTTGATCGCCAGCCGGTCGTCCACGTTCGAGAGCTTCATGCCGCCCACCGCGACGATCACGCCCGCGCCCTGCTTGTCGGTGGTCAGGCGGACCCGCTCGCCGTCGTCGGGAACGCTCGGTGGCGGCGGGTCGGGCAGCTCGACGTCGCCCGCGGGCAGATCCGCGAACCCGGCCGCAATGCGCTTCCGGGCGTCGGCGGCGTCGAACTCCCCGTAGACCGCCAGCACGCTCGATCCGGCGCGAACGTGTTCCCGCTGCCACCGGGCGATCCGCTCGGCCGTCGCATCGGCGACGACGTTCCGCCGGCCGTCCGACAGCATCGAATACGGCGACTCGGCGAAGAACGACGCGCGGAAGAATTTCATCAACTGCCCGATCAGCTCCTCGTCGTTCCGGGCGATTCTCGCGAGGGCGAGCGGGCGGAGAATATCGAGCTCGTCTGCGGGGAAGGTCGGGCGGACGATGACGTCGGCGAGGATGTCCATGGCCTCGGGCGCCGCGTCGCTGAGCACCGTCGCCTGCCAGTAGAACGTGTTGTTGCCGCAGTCGCCGGAGAGCCCGCCGCCGGCGCGGTCGAAGAAGGCGTCGATCTGCTCGGCCGCCCTGTCGCCGGCGCCGCGCGTGCTCAGGGCGGTCATGAGCGTGCCGAGCCCGTTGGTCTGGTCGCCCTCCAGCAGAAGCCCGCCCTTGCTCGCGAACGCCATCGAGACCAGCCCGACGTCCTCGGTCGGACGAAGCACGACCCGCAGGCCGTTGTCGAGCGTGAACAGGATCGCGGCTTCGTCGTCCGGCGCGTCGTCCCGCCGTGCCGCCGGCTGCGTCGCGGGCGCGGCGGCCACGGGTGAGCCGACGGGGACCATGCGCGTGACGACCATCGCGTCGAAGTCGAAGTACTTCCGCGCGGCCGCGTGGACTTCCTCGGCCGTGACGGCCTGGATGCGGTCGGTGTAGTTGCGGGAGAACGCCACATCGCCGGTGGACAGGAAGTCGGTCGCCAGCGATGCGCCGCGCGACTCGACGGTCTGGCGGGCGTAGACGTAGTCGGCGACTTTCTGGCGCTTGGCGCGATCGAGCTCATCGGCCGTCACGCCGTCCGCGACGACCGCCCGCAGCTCGTCCAGCAGCATCGCCTCGGCGGCGTCCATCCGGTCCGGCTCGCCGCGGAAGCGGAACGTGAAGATGCCGGTCCCCCACGCCGGCGTCCAGGAGCTGGAGGTGATGCCGGTGACCAGCCGGGCGTCGCGCTTGAGCTTGCGGTCGAGACGGCTGGACTCGCCCCGCGTCAGCACGTAGCTGAGCACGTCGAGGGCGTAGAGGTCCGGATGGATCAGCGGGATGGTCTGGAAGCTGAGGTTCTCGACCGCCTCGGTGACGTTCTCGTCCGCCACGACCGCCCGGCGGACGCCGGTGAACGTCTGCACCTCCGGGAGCGTCAGTTCCGGCTCGCGACCGGCCCGGAAGCCCGACAGGGCGTCGGCGAGCCGCTCGATGACCGCGTCGGCGTCGACGTCTCCGGTCACGGCGAAGACCATGTTCTGCGGGACGTACATCTTCGCGTGGTAGTCCAGCACGTCCTGCCAGGTCAGCTCCGCCAGCGGCCGGGCGAAGCCTATCACCGGCACGCCGGCGGGGTGGTCGCGGAAGACGTTCCGCTGGTGGGCGTACCACATCTGCCGGTCCGGGTCGTCCTTGCCGAGCTCCAGCTCGCGCTGCACGACGCCGTGCTCGCGCTCGAAATCCTGGGCCAGGATTTCGGGCCTGGCCATCCAGTCGGCGACGAGGTCGATGCAGTCCATCGTCTTGCCGGCCGTGGCGGAGATGTAGTAGCAGGTGTGGTCCAGCGAGGTATAGGCGTTGGACTGCCCGCCGATCTGCTCGACCCGGTCGGAGGTCTGCTTCGCCTCGTCGGCCGTGGCGGCCGGGCCCATGTCGTGCACGGCGCCCTTGGCGACGAGGTGCTCGGTCAGGTGGGAGATGCCGGCCCCAAGCCAGCGTCCCTCGTACAGTCCGCCGGTGCGGACGTAAGCCCGGACGCAGACCACGGGCACGGTCCGCGTCGGTTGGACGATCGCCGTCAGCCCGTTGGTGAAGCGGACGATCTGCAGGTCGCCCTCGCCGGCGATGCGCTCGGCGACCTTCAGCGGCGGCGCGCCGGACGGGCGGGTCTCGCCGTGGTCGACGGCCGGGCAGGGGGTCGCTACGGCGATCGCCGTCAGAATCCCGATCCCCGCCGCACGGCGGAGCAGGTGGTTACGATGCGTCATGAGCGTCCTCGCCGCCATCTTCGACGTCGCTGAGGTAGGCAAGCGTGCGGTCCAGCTCGTTCTGAAGGTGGCGGACGCGAAGAAGGCTCTTGACGCGCGTCAGCAGCTCCAGGCGGTTGACCGGCTTGGAGATGAAATCGTCCGTGCCGGATTCGACCCCGCGCTCGATGTCGCCCAGCTCGTGCAGGGCGGTGACCATGATGATAGGGATGTCCCGCGTCTCCGGGTCGCTCTTGAGCTTCCGGCAGACCTCGAAGCCGCTCATCCGCGGCATCATGATGTCCAGC
>CAZADC010000243.1:0-6202 GCA_964483755.1 uncultured Planctomycetaceae bacterium
AAAGGCGGCAGTGGGATTCGAACCCACGAATAACGGATTTGCAATCCGTCGCCTTGGTCCGCTTGGCTATGCCGCCGAAGGTCCATTTGCCAGTATAGGAAACCGGCCGGCCGGGTCAACCGCGCCCCGCCGGCCACGCCGCGATCCGGGCGTGCGGGGGTCCCGGCGTCGTGCCGTGCACCGCCCGATCAGCCGCCCGCCTTCGCCCTCCTAGCCGCCTCGGCCTGGATGGCGTTGAACTGCTCCGCGTATCCGCCCATGTTGGCGTCGCGAAGCTGGAGCTGGCGGATCAGCGTCGCCAGCGCCGCCATCGTCTTCGAGCGGTCGCCGAAGCCGCGCAGGAACGCCTGCGCCCGTCCGAGCTGCGCCTGCCAGTAGAGCTTCGGATACTCGTTGCTGTCGAGCCCGGGGATCAGCTTGTCGTAGTGCTCGACGGCCTGCTTGTAGTTGCCCAGCGCCAGGTTCGCCTCGGCCAGCCCGCGGATGTTCGTGGCGTCCACGGAGACGCTCTGCTTGAGGATCGCCATGAGGTTCTCGTACGCCTCGCCGAGATCGCGCGCGAGGCGCTCGGCCGCGGCGGCCCGCTGCTCGCGCTCCTCCTGCGCCTCCAGATAGTCCAGCGACCGCCGGACAATCCTCGCCGCCCCGAGCGACTCGGCGTTCAACCCGTAGCGTTCAAGGTCGGCGAAGTACCCCTGCGCCACGTCCACGAGCTCGTCGGGGTCGCCCTTGGCGGCCTGGAGCGCTTCGACCCGCTGATCGACCGATTCGGTAAGCCGCCCGAGGGTCTTCTCGCGCTTCGCGCTGTCCTGCTCGGCGCAGGCGCGGAACTGTTCCAGGGCCTCCCCGGCCCGGCCGTTCTCGAGCAGCGCCTCGGCGTGCATCTGGCGGTAGACGTAGATCTGCTCGGGCGCCAGGTCCTGCTCTCTCGCCCGGTTGTACAGGATATCCGAGAACCGCAGGTACACCTGCCGATAGCGCTCCAGCTCGGCCTGGGCGTCGGGCTTCTCGGCCAGCTCGCCGATCGCCCGGCGGATCTGCGCGACGAGCAGCTTGACCAGCTCCTGGGACTCCTCGGGCGGATAATCCTTGCGGAAGGCCTCGAGCGCGTCGATCGCGGCGCCGGTGTCGCTGTCGACCAGCCAGCGGATCTGCATCGCGCGGGCGTCCTTGACGGCGTCGGCGCCGCTCCACCGCTCGGCGACGTCGTCCAGCGCCGCCAGGGCGTCGTCCGAGCGGTCCAGCACGTCGTGGAGGATCGCCGCCTTGCGGATCTGCACCTGGGCCGCCCAGTTGCGCAGGTCTGCGACGAGCTCGGCCTTGCCGGAGCGGGCCTCGATCATGGCGGCCGCGTCGCGGACGTAGTCGTTGATCGCCGAGACCGTCGCCCCGGCCTCCTCGGTGGCCGAGGGATTGTCCCGCGCCAGCGCCGCCCGCAGCTCGAGGGCGAGCTTCCGCGCATTCATGTACAGCGCGGGCGGAACCGTATCGAACTTCTCGTGCGACGGCACCTTCTGGTAGGCCTCGACGGCCTTGCGCATGTACTCGGTCTGCTGATCGCCGTCGGAGGTCTCCGCCAGGCGGTCGTACTGCCAGCCGAGGTCGAACCAGTAGGCAACCGCCTTGGGCTTGTCCGGCCACCTGTCCAGCAGCAGCGCGATCGCGTCGACAAACTCGTTGCGCAGCTCGGGCGAGATCAGCTTGCCCCCCTCGCGCAGCTCCTGGAAGACGCCCGCGTAGGTGATCGCCGCGTTCAGCGCGGCCGTCTCGGCGTACGCGTGATCCGGGTACTCCTTCGCCAGAGCCGCGAATCTCCTGGCCGACTCGATGTTCTGCCTGCGCTGATTGAGGATGAGCGCCGCCTGCCACAGCGCGAGCGGGCGGACCCTCCGGGTGATCTCGTCGTCGCGCTCGAGAATGCGGTCGAGCAGGTTCAGCGCCCGCTGGTCGTCGCCGTCGGCGTTCGCCTGGGTGGCGACGGCGAGCAGCACCAGCGAGTTGAGCTGCTCGTAGTCCTCGCGAGCGGCGTAGCGGTTGGCGATGATGTCCATGAACGCCCGTCGAATGCCGGCGTTCTGTCCGTACTTGTTGAGGAAGTCCAGCAGCGCCTGCTGGGCGAGAAGCTGCTGACGGGCCTTTTCCTCCGCGTCGTCGGTCCGCGAGGCGTGAACCTCGTGGAGGTAGTTCCGCAACAGCGTGGAGTGGAGGTCGAGCTGGAGCTGGGCGCCCGAGCCGAGCAGCATCCTGCCCCGCTCCTGGAGGTTCTCGATCGCCTCGCCGGCGGTCTCGAACTCGCCCGCTTCGATGCGGGTGCGCACCCGCTGGAACATCGCCTGGAACCGCACGTACGCGTCGGCGCCGTCCAGGTTCACCAGCGTGGTGAGCATCTCGATCGCCTGGCGGCGGTAGCCCCCGGCCTCGGCCGGGACGGCCAGCGCGCGATCGCGCATCGCCGAGCCGGTCAACAGCAGCGCGTACTGGCGGATGCCCAGGTCGGCGCTCTCTCGCGTGTAGGAGTACATGCCGCCCATCGCGTCGGCGAGGAGCTGGGCTTTCTCGGCGCCCGGCTCCAGCGCGACGGCGCGGTAGAAACGGATCCACGCCAGCTTGTATCGAAGGGTGGTCTCCAGGTCCTCCAGCTCGGGCACGACGGTGACGAGCTTGACCGGCTCCTGGCGCCAGTCCTGGAGCTGGACCTCGACGTCCATCGCGACGTTTGTGAGCATCGCCAGCAGATCGCCGGTGTACTCCCGCACCGCCTCGCGGTCGGCGGGCCCGCCCTGGAGCATCAGCAGGCGCTGCGCGGCGGGCTCGGCCCGCTGGAGCGCCCCCGCGTCGCCCCACTGAAGCATGGCCCGGTACATCGCCATGCGCTGGTCGTCCGTCTCGGGACGCCCGAGCCCGTCGACGACCTTCTCCCACAGGTTCGTCGCCTCCGTCAGCAGGCGGACCTTCTCTCCGGGGTCGGCCACGTTGTTCGCCTGCGCGACCCGCATCTGCGCCAGAAGCGACCAGCTCTCGACCGAGTCGGCCTCGGCCCCGAGCTCGGTGACGAACGTCTCCAGCAGCTCCTGCATTCCGAACTCGCTGAGGCGTCTGGCCAGCACGTTCGGGTCCAGGCGCTCGTACGCGCCGCCCTGCGGATCGTCCTGCGCCGTCACGGGAACCGCAACGGCCGCAAGCACCGCGAGGAGAATCGGCATGCCCTTACGCAGTGTCACTCGCATCGCTCCTTGCCGGATCGGCGGATTCGCGCGCCCTTCGGGTGGAGGGACACGCGGGGCGTCTCAACGTCAGCCGGCGGCGGCGAACCCGATGTTCTCGAACTTCGCGCGCAGCGCCTGGTTGTAGGCGTTCACCACGTGCGCCCAGGCGACGTCGCCGGAAGGGCGGATCTCGACGGGCGGCTTGGTCGAGCCGATCGCCTCCCGCTTGCCGACGAGCTGCTGGTAGAGCTGCTCGGGAGAGCTGGTGCCCACCTCGATGCCGCCGACCTCGAACAGCGCCGCGTCCCCCTGCGGACGGACGGAGATGGTGATCTTCTCCAGCGGCACCTCCGTTTCCTGTCCGACCGCGCCCTGACGCGGGAGCGAGCCGGGGATGATTCCCTCGGCCTGGCGGAAGGTCATCGTCAGCAGGAAGAACAGCAGCAGCTGGAACGTCACGTCGATCATCGGCGTCAGCGGCGGCTGCATCTTCGGCTTCGGGCGCTCGCGCTTGGCGCGCTCCGAGACGTGATGGACCGTCTCGTCGCCTTCGATCTGTCTCTTCGCGGATCGCGCCATCGTTCAGCCCTCCATGTCGAGCACGGCGGTGATGCTCATCTTGGGGATTTCCGCCTTGGCGGCCGCCTGAAGCACCGGCTGGATCTCGCGGTAGTACAGCGTGTAGTGCCCGCGGATCTCGACGAAGAACTCCGCCTTGTCATCGCCGTAGGCGCTGTTCTTCCAGTTGTCCCACTTCTGCTCGAGGACCTTGGCGAGCGCGTCGATGTCGCCGACCTCGATGACGACGTTCTCGATCTTGTACATCATCGCCTCGCCGGCGAGTTCGCTGTCGGGGTTCTCCGGGTCCTTGGAGAGGATGTTGACGATGGCGCGGTTGGGGATCTGCTCGTCGACCTTCTTCGCCACGCTCTCGTGCGGCTCGGGCGGGTCGAGCTTCGCCAGCGCTTCCGACGCCATCTGCCCGGCGAGGATGAAAAAGATGATCAACTGGAACGTCACGTCGATCATCGGCGTCATGTTGAACTCCGCCTCGCCGCGGCCTCGCTTGTAAACGGCGCTCTTGGCCATCGCTCACGCTCCTTCGGCGGCGGACTATGTCTGCTGGGGCGTCTCTTCGGACTTGCCCTGACGACCCTTGCGCCCGGGGCGGAAGTTTCCAATGAGCTCCTCGGAGATCACCATCACCTCGCTGCTCAGCGCGTCGATGCGGTTGCGCATGACGGCGTAGACGGCGAGGGACGGAATGGCGATCGCCAGCCCGAGCAGCGTGGTGACCAGGGCGATGCCGATCGAGTCGGCCAGCGAGGTGACGTCGTTGACCCCGCCCGCCTGGACGATCGCGAAGAACGCGTTGATCATGCCCCAGACGGTCCCCAGCAGCCCGAGCATCGGGCTGACGTTGCCGATCACGTTCAGCCACTCGATGTGCCGCAGCAGCTTGGTGGTGCGCTCCTCGCCGGCCTCCTCCATCGAGCGCTCCATGGCGGCGTACCCGTTGGACGCCTCGGACAGGCCGGCGTGGATCACGTAGCTCAGGAAGCTCGGGTCCTGCTCGGTCAGCTCGATCGCCTCGCGGTACTGGCGGTTCTCGAAGTACTGCTCGATCTGGTCGCGCACCGGATCGGGCACGAGCACCGACCGGCGAATCCCGATGAAGTAGTGCACGATGATCGCCAGGGTCACGATGCTCAGCGCCCAGAGCAGCCATCCGATGCTGCCTGCCTTCACGACGAGTACGTCGAAATAGTCCATGCCGCCTTCTCCTTCGTGTATTCCGGTTTCAGCTCAGGTCCAGTGATCGGTCCCGCCGCACATCACTCCATCGCGTCCAGCGCCGCCCGCGCCTTCTGCGCCCAGGCGGAGTTCGGATAGCGCTCCGTCACGGCGACGTACGCGTTCGTCGCGGCCGTCTCGTTCGGCGGCGATAGCTTCTCGTGAATCGTTCCAACGAGGTACAGCGCCTCGGCCGACTCGGCGGCCTCGGGGTAGTAGGTCGCGATCCGCATGAGATCCAGACCGGCCTGCAGAAGCAATTCGCGCTTTGTCGCCTCCGGAGCCTTCTCCGTCAGCGCCAGACGGGCCTTGCCGGCGATCAGCAACCCCTGCGAGAGCTGCGCCGGCGTGTAGTTGTCGAGGTTGTCGCGGACACTCGCCAGCGCCTCCTCGGCCCGCCCCTGGTCCAGCAGCACCTCGGCGCCCTGGAGCTGGGCGTCCACCCCGGTGACGGGCGCGTCCTCGCCCCCGCCGGCGGTGAACTCCGACGCCAGCTCGCCCGCCGCCTCGCTGCGGCCCTCCACCTTGTACAGAGACAGCAGCAGCCCCTTCATCGCGGCGCGGAGGTCCTCGTTCTCCACCCGGTCCATCTGCGCTTCCAGCGCGTTGATGGCGGCGTCGTTGAC
This sequence comes from uncultured Planctomycetaceae bacterium, assembly GCA_964483755.1. Taxonomy (GTDB): domain Bacteria; phylum Planctomycetota; class Phycisphaerae; order SM23-33; family SM23-33; genus CAZADC01. Next base: position 5,627 of record CAZADC010000243.1, read on the forward strand.
GGCCGAGCCCTTCTCGCCGAACTGCGACGGGCGTAGCTTCAGAGCCCAGGCGGCGCCGTCAACGGTCTTGGCCAGGGCGATCCACTCCCGCACCGCCTGGTCGATCCGACCGGCCGCGTCGAGCGCCATCAGGCGCCGCTGGGGAATCAGCTCCGCCAGCCAGCCCGTGGCGCCGGCGTCGGCGGCGTCGTAGGCGTCGATCGCCTGGTCGGCCTTGCCCTCGGCGAGCAGCGTCTCGGCCTGGTTGAACCGGCGCTTCTCGCCGACCTGGATGAGCTTGATGTCGTCGGCGAGCGACTTGCTGACCCGGGCGCCGGCCGCGGTCTGGAACGTCAACTGCCCGTCGTCGTACGAAGTGATGCGCACGTCCGGGTAGGTGAGCCCGTTGTTGAGCGTCACCTCGTCGGCGACGACCGCTCCGACGACGACGGCGACGACGGCTGCGGCGGCGAGAATGTTTCGCATCATGCGTTTCACTCCGCGGGGATCAGTCGTATCCGACGACCTTGAACCGCCCGCCGTTGTTCTCGGCGATCCGGGTCATGACGTCCACGGCGGTCTTCTTGGGGTCGCCGT
>CAZADC010000244.1:0-2101 GCA_964483755.1 uncultured Planctomycetaceae bacterium
GGCGCTGCATTACGCCGCACGGCGGTTCTACGCCCCGGTGCTCCTCTCGGCCGAGGAGACAGAGTCGGCCGTCGATCTGCACGTCACCAACGACCTGCGAGAGCCCTGGACCGGCAAGGCGCACTGGCGCCTGGAGACCCTCGACGGAACGGGTATTGACGAGGGGTCGCGATCCGTCAAGGCGCCGGCGGGATCGAGCGCGAAACTCGTCTCGCTGGACTTCGCCGCGAAGCTCGACGACGACACCCGGCGCAACGCCGTGTTCGTCTATGAGTTGACCGACGCGGCGGGCGAGCGAGCGGGAGGCGGGATGGTGAGCTTCGTCCCGCCCAAGCACCTGGACTTGAGGGATCCGGACCTCTCGGCCGAGTTGGCGGACGGCGGCGACGTGTGGGAAATCACCGTCAGTGCCGAGAAGGTCGCCCGATTCGTCGAGGTGCGCCTGCGCGACCTGGACGTGGTGCTGAGCGACAACTTCTTCGACCTGCCGGCCGGGGCGTTGCGGACCGTGACCGTCCCGAAGCCCGACGGCCTTTCGGCCGAGGAGCTGCGGTACCGCCTGCGCGTTCGCAGCCTGTGGGACAGCTTCTGACAGTCGGCCGCGGCGCCGGCCGCAGGGAGATGCCATGACGATTCAGCTCGCCCGTGACGAGTTCCGCGACAAGGTCTACGCCTGCTGGCTGGGCAAGAACATCGGCGGCACGCTCGGCGGGCCGTGGGAATGCCTTCGCCACACCCACGCCCTGACGTTCTACGACCCGCTGCCCGACAGGGCGGCGCCCAACGACGATCTCGACCTCCAGCTCGTCTGGCTTCAGATGCTCGAGGAGACCGGGCCCGATCCGTCGGTCCGCACCTTCGCGGAGTACTGGTCGCGCTATGCGGCCGCCTATCCGTGGAACGAGTACGGGTTCTTCATGCGGAACTTCTCGCGGGGGCTGCGCCCGCCGGTCGCCGGGTGCTTCGAGAACTACTTCGTCGACGAGATGGGCTCGCCGATCCGCAGCGAGATCTGGGCGTGCCTGCACCCCGGCGATCCACAGGCCGCGGCGAGAATGGCGTGGAAGGACTCCGCACTCGATCACGCCGGCGGCGAAGGGATGTGGGGCGAGATGTTCTGGGCGGCGGTGGAATCGGCCGCGTTCGTCGAGAGCGACCCGCGGACGCTCATCCGGATCGGGCTGAACATGATCCCGCTGTCCTCGCACGTCGCGCGGTCGATCCGCGAGGTGGTCTGGTGCCGCGACAACGGGCTCAACTGGGGCGTCGCCCGGGAGCGGATCGCCACGCGGTTCGGGCACGTCCAGCCGTGCAACGCCGTGCCGAATCACGGATTCACCATCATCGGCTGGCTGTACGGCGAGGACTTCGGCGACGGCCTGTGCAAGGCGGTCAACTGCGGATACGACACCGACTGCACCGGGGCCACGCTGGGCTCGCTGCTGGGCATTCTCGAAGGCACGGCGGGCGTTCCGGCGACCTGGAGCGCGCCGATCGGCGACGGGATCGTCCTGCACAAGTTCACGCGCGGACTGAACGCACCGGCGACGCTCGACGAATTGACGGACCGGACGGTCGCCCTGGCGGAGAAGGCGGCCGCCGCGAGCGATGCGCGGCAGTTCGCCGACGAGACGCACCTGCCGGACGATCTGGCGACCCGCCTGTTCCGCAGCGATCTCGCCCGGGCGGCGAGGGCACAGGATATCCACGCCGGCGTCGAGCTGTCCGCTGACGGCAGAGAGGTCCGGTTTCACTATGACGGCGAGCCCGTGCTGTATCCGGGCGTCGGGAAGACCGTCCGCGTCACGACGTCCGACGGGCCCGCTTGCGACGCGGCCGTCGACGTGCCCGACGGCTGGACCTGCGCGCCCGCCGGCGACGGCGCCTTCACGCTCCGCTGCGACGGGGAGGTGGCCGATCGCAACGTCCTGACGGTGCGGCTCGACGGCGAGGCGATCGAGTTCGTCATGCTCGGATCGGGCGAGGCGTCCGGCTTCCCGGCCGGCGACAACGTCGCCAAGTGCCCGCGATGCCACGCCCGCGTCGACGCCTGCATCTGCGACACGGCGTAGAGGCAATGCGCGCTGCCGACAGGCGCGCC
>CAZADC010000244.1:2111-6197 GCA_964483755.1 uncultured Planctomycetaceae bacterium
GTCGCTGCGGCTGCACGCGGGATGCGGTGCAGGGCGCGCAGTCGCCGTGGTTGCGCGGCACGCGGAATGCCCGCCGCCGGGTTGCCGGTCAGTCCTTCCACCCGCTGTAGGTCAGCGTGAAGTACAGGTCGTCGCCGGGCAGCGCGAGGATCTTCTCCAGCTTGAACAGCTTGCCGTGGATGGGCAGGCGGACGCGGATGGGCGTCGCGCCGGCGGCGGTCGCCTCGGCCGCGGCGCGCTGCTGCATCTGCTGCTCCATCTGGGCGACCTGCCTTCCGGCGTCGTGACGGACGACGGCCGCGCCCGATCCGGTCGACAGCGACGCGAACTCGTCCACCACCTGCAGCGGCCCGCCGAAACCGCTCTCCCGTCCGAACAGGCCCTTCGGCTTCGTGTACTCGCCCTCCGGCGGCAGGTAGTAGCTGAACATCGCGTGCATGACCGGCGCCTGGAAGGTCGGCAGGTCCACGCGGAGCGTCCCCTCGGCGGCGGGGGCTTCGGCGGGCGTCTCGACGTAGACCAGCTCGACGGGGAAGGCCGCTAGGTCCGCCGAGCCCGACGCGCTGCGGACCAGCGGGATGAGCACGGCGCCGCCTTCGCTCGCCGGGGACGCCGGCTTGCCGCCCACGCTCACCGACCACAGCTCCGCGCCGTCCGGCAGGCTCACCCGCAGGAACTGGTTGCGGTTGTTCCGCACGCTGAGCACCGCCTTGGTGATGCGCCGGCCGTCGGCGAGCTGCATGCTCGTGTAAGCGGCCGCGTCGACGATCGTCACCAGCACACGGACTTCCTCGTGACGCGTGACGGTCAGCGGAATACTGAATGCCTCGCCGACGTAGCGGAAGCCCAGCAGGATCGGCTGGTTGGTCATCGCCGAGATGTCGCCCGGCAGGCGACGGACGTCGACCTGCGTCGCGCCCTTCACGTCCCCGGCTGCAATCTCGACGTTGGTCAGCGCCGCCACGCCCACGTATCCCCGCTCCCGCTCGACGTTCACCGCGCGGACGACCGGCGCCTCGACGTTGTCCGCGGCCGTCGCCTCGTAGTTCAGGCGGAGCGTGTACCCGCCGATCGCCTCGCTGCCGAGGACGACCCGCAGGCGCCCGTTGTCGTCGACGCGCCAGTCGCGGATGTTCGCTCCGCTGACGGTCAGGATGCTCACGCCCGCCGGCGCCTGCAGCGTCAGCTCGCTCACCGGCGTGTGAAGGATGTTGAAGTCGATCTGCTCGTCACAGAGCAGCAGGCCCTCGCTGACCGCGACCAGCGTACGCGTCTCGGCGTAGAGCTTGGCGGGGACGGGCTCGGCCTCGGGCAGCTCGCGCCGCCACTGGACCGACACCGCCGTCCCGTGCGGCAGCGCGCCGACGTGGTGCTCGACGCCCTCGACGTCGCGGGTCATCCACGACTGGGCGCCGGGCGCCTCCACCTCGACGTCGTCCCGGTCGATCGTGACATCGAGGACGCTCGATCCGGGCAGGACGCGCTGGAACTGCACGCGCCTGACGCCGGCCTGGCTCTGCACGGCGGCCGTGAACTCGACCGTCGCCTCGATCCGCCCGGACTTCGACGTCAGCAGCTCGTACACGCTGCCGTTGTTGTTCAGGTACACGCCCTCGGGCAGGTCCGCCTCCGTGACGGCGACGTCGTTGGTGAGCACCGGGATCCGCTTCCAGCCCTTCTCGCGGAGAATCTCGATCTCCAGCGACAGCTCGAACTCGGCCTTCTCGCCCGACAGGACGCCTGCGTACTCGCTGTGGGCGACGACGAAGTCCGTCGGCGGCGGGGCGGTCTCCGCGTCACTTCGGCGCAGCGACCATTCCAGCAGCGCCTTGAACTCCCGCCACGGAAGGTCGACGGTCGCGCCCTTGCCGACGCGCTCGATCCTGTCCACGCCCAGCAGCCGCTCGACCTCCTCCCACGGGATCGTCAGCACCTGCGAGCCCTTGTTCGACGGGTCGTACCCGGTAATCCTGACGAACTCGTTCCAGCTCAGGATCACCTGCCCCCGGCCTTCGGCGAGCTTCACCGGGGCGGCGGGGCCCTCATGGGCGCCTGCGGCCGGCTCCGTCGCCGCATTCTGTGCGAAGGCGAATCCGGTCATCGGCCCGGCCAGGATTCCCGCGACCGCGGCCGCGATCAACAGCATTTCCGTGCGTCTCATCGGACGGCTCCTTTCCACTCGTATTCCGCTCGCAGGACCAGTTCGTCGGTCGGCTGAACGAGCGTTTTCTCGAATCGCACCAGGCGCCCCACGCGGGGCACGTTGAATTCTGCGGGGACTTCGGGCAACAGGTCTTCGGCCGCCTCGGCCTCGCGCCAGTGGCGCATGGCGCCGACGCGGACGGCCGTCACCGACTGCCCGTTGTACAGCAGGAGATACTGCTCGTGGGGCAGCTCGACCACGGAGCCGTTGACGAGGAGGGTGTTGGCGCCCTCGCCGGCGAAAACGGCGTTGGCAGTCATGGAATTGGCGAGCAGGGCGTCGGTGCCGACGATCGCCGCCTGGCGGCGGGACGCGCCGACCCCGCCCGCGCGCCGCTCGGCGAGCTGGCGGAGCGTGCGGAACTGGGCGTCGTCGATCGTCGCACGCCGCACGCCGTCGTCGCCGCGCCGCCAGCGGGCGCCCACCGCCTCGGCCGCCGCGGGGGAAACATTCAGGTTCATGCTGGCGACCGGCACGGCCTGCTCGAGGTTCCAGTGGAACCGTTCGACGACCTGCCGACGGAGGGCGTCGCCCTGCGCTTCGCCGCCCCGGCCGGGCTGCGGCCGTCCGCTCGTCCCGTCCGCCCAGTTGTAGTTCCGCTCGATGAACGCGCGCAGCTCGTCGGACTCGCGCAGGTCGTCCGAGAACAAGACCCCGCCGGTCGTGCCGCGTACATCACCGTGCGTCGCCGGCTTCCTGGCCTTGAATGTGCCGGCCGACAGCTTCCCGCTCGCCCGCTGTTGAGTGATGTTCTCGCGCAGCGCCACCTGCGGACCCGCGGCCGCCCGGAGCCCCGCGATCCGCGCCGCCATGCGCCGCTGCTGCTCCTCGCCGCCGGTGACGACAAGCTGTCCGTTCAGCTCGCTCACGGCGGCGCCTTCGTTCGCCAGTCGGCCCGCGGCCGCCTTGAGCCGTTCTCTCGTGTCGAGCTCGTCCGTGGGCGGTTGTGACGGGCCGAACAAGCCGTCGTCGTCTTCGTCGTCCGGTCCGCCGAACAGGCCGCCGCCGACCTGCCCGCCCTCCGGCGCGGGTTCGTCCGCGCTGACCTGCGGCGGGACGACGACCAGGTCGCGCACGTCGTAGATCCGCGTGATGCGTTCGTCGGAATCCGCGGTGCGGGCTGTCGGCGTTTCTGCGGGTGCGGGGGGCCCTCGCCTGCGGGTGATTTCGCTCCAGTCCCGCGGATGCTTCAGCATTTCGTACCACGGGATTTCGGACCGGCGGGCGTCCTTGACGCCCTCCCCGCCGCCCGGGAGGGCGGCGCCGTACTCATCATCCGTGAGCGCCTGCACTTCCGTCAGCCAGGCGACCTTCTCCTGGAGTGCGCGAATCTCCCCGGCCGGGGCGTTCTCCTCGCGGAGGATCGTCAGCGCCCGGGCGTACCGGTCTCGCGCCTCGTCAAGGCGACGGCTTTTCCGCAGGCGTTCGCCTTCCTCGTCGAGCCGCTTCGCCTCGGTCAGGCGGTCGGCGCGGGCGGTACCGAGCACTTCCTCCGCCTCGCGGAGACGGGCCGCCTGCTCCTGCCTGTCCAGTCCGCGCTGGACGAGCTTCTTGCCGAGTGACTTGGCGGCCTCGAGCTGCACGCGGGCCTCTTCCTTCCTGCCCTCGCGCGCCGCCTCGAAGCCCGCCTCCAGCATCTCCTGTTGGCGCTCGAGCGCCATGGCGTTGGACGCGACGACCTCGGATCGCGCCTGCGCCGCCCCGACCTGCTCCTCGCGGGATCTGAGCTCCGCTTCGCCGCGGAGCGCTTTGATGTTGGCCAGCAGTCGTTCGGCGTTGGCGGCCTCGGGGGTGTCGGGTGCGAGCCGGCTCGCGTTCCGCAGCGCCTCGGCCGCCTGGTCGAGATCGCCCTTCTCGTACAGATCGTACCCGCTGCGGAAGTA
>CAZADC010000245.1:0-6164 GCA_964483755.1 uncultured Planctomycetaceae bacterium
TCCAGCTCTCGATGCTGCCCTGCCTCGCGGCCGAGGGGCGGGCGCCGTTCCGGACGGTGCTCACCCACGGGTTCGTCGTCACCGAGCAGGGACACAAGATGAGCAAGTCGCTGGGCAACGCGATCGACGTGGTCGAGCAGCTCGACCGCCGCGGCGGGGACATCCTCCGCCTGTGGATCGCCTCCCAGAACTACCAGGACGACGTCCGTTGCTCGGAGGAGCTCATCGCCCAGGCCGAGGACGCCTATCGCAAGATCCGCAACACGCTGCGGTTCTGCATGGGCGCGTGCTTCGACTTCGATCCCGCCGAGAATGCAACCGAGCCGCCGGACCACTCGATCGACCTCTGGATGCGGATGCAGACGCACGGGCTGATCCGCGACGTTCGCGAGGCGTACGAGCGGTACGAATTCCACCGCGCGACGCGGCTGATCTACGAATTCTGCACGGTGCAGGCGTCGTCGATTTACCTGTCGGCTGTCAAGGACCGGCTGTACTGCGAGTCGCCCGACGCGGTCCGCCGCCGGGCCAGCCAGACGGTCATCCACGAGCTGCTGACCGCGCTGGTCAAGCTGCTGGCGCCGATCCTCCCGCACACGTGCGAAGAGGCGTGGGAGCACATCCCGTTCCGCCCGGCCGACGAGCCGCACAGCGTGCATCTCGCGCGTCTGCCCGCCTTCGACGAGGAGATGCTCGAATACGCCGAGGACCTGCGCCCGGTGAACCGCGACCTGGCGACAGCGTCGACCGACAAGCTCGAGGCCGGGCCGGCGTGGATCTGGGGACGCCTGATGGAGCTCCGCGACGTCGGGCTCTCGGAGCTGGAGCAGCTCCGCGCCGCCGGCGTCAAGAACCCCCTCGACGCCGAGGCGGTGTTCTACGTCAAGGGCGACGATCAGGCGTCGCAGAACCTGCTGGACACGTATCTGAAGGAGCTGGAGGACATGCTGGGCGTCGGGCACGCGCGGATCGAGGTGTCCGACGAGCTTGACGAGGACGTCGAGGTCGACGTGGAGGTCTACGACGTCCGCGACCAGTACGAGCGCTGCGCCCGGAGCTGGAAGCGCCGCCCGGACGTGGGCTCGAACCCGAACCACCCGGACCTGTCGGCCCGCGACGCGGCCGTCGTGGACGAACTCGCCGGCCGACAGTAACCCCCCCATTCCCGCCGCAAGCAGCAGGCAAGGAGACTGAAGCATGGTCAGTGGAGAGATTCCCGACGTCGAGAAGCTCAACGAGGTGCTCAACACCGTCGCCGACAAGGTGCCCGCGCTGATCCAGGGCATCGTGGCCAGCGTGTTTTCGCCCGAGGCCGGGCGGAACATGGGCAAAGCGGCGGCCGCCATGTACACCGAGCTGACGCAGGGCGGCATTCCCGAGGAAACCGCGCTGGAGATGACCCGCGACTACCTGCGGAGCTTCAGCAACATCTCGGAGATGATGCGCAACCTGCGGAAGGATTCGTGACGCGCGTCCGCGCCGCGATGGACGCGGCGAAGCTGCTCGCCCGCCTGGCGGTCACGGCCGCACGGGCGCGGCTGGCGTTCCGCGCCTCGCGGCGGGCGTTCGCGCACGCCCTGCGCGACGCCGGTCTGCCGGACGACGCCGTGCGCGTCCTCACGGCCGAGTATGACCGGGCGCACGGACTGCTGTCGATCGAGCACTGGGCCCGGCTGGCGAAGCGTAACGACTGAACCGGTCGAGCCCCCACCCGGACCCCGGCGGGGCGGGCGCGTCCCGCCTCGTCGCCCGCCGCAACCGGACGGCGCCGCTAAGGTGCTCCCGCTGCGCGGCGGACCTCGCCCATCCTTCCGGCGAGGAAGGCCCGGACGTTCTCAACGCAGGCGACCGCCATGCGCCTGTTGGCCGCGGCGGTGTTCGACCCGACGTGCGGGGTGAGCACCACGTTGTCCAGGCGGCGCAGGTCGCGGTCCGGTGAGGCAGGCCGGTAGGGCTCGCAGGCGAACACGTCCAGACCGGCCGCGCCAAGCCGGCCGGCGGCGAGCGCGTCGTACAGCGCGTTTTCGCACACCACGCCGCCCCGGGCGGTGTTGATGAGAATCGCGCCGGGCTTCATTCGCCCCAGGCGCTCAGCGCCCATGAAGTCCCTCGTATCCCGTCCGCCGGGAAGGTGCAGGCTGACGACATCCGCGTCGGAAAGCCCCGCCTCGGCGTCCGTCGTGTACCTGTCCACGCACAGATGGTCGGCCAGGGCATCCGGCGGGACTCTCTCCTCAGCGGCCAAGCGATCGACGAGCCGTTGTCCGACGCCGATCACCCGCATGCCGAGCCCCGCCTTCGCGATCCGCGCGACGCGCCGCCCGATCCCGCCCAGACCGATGATCGCGAGCGTCCTGCCGGCCAGCTCCACTCCCCCGGCCGCCGGCCAGGCGCCGTCGCGGACCGCCCGATCCATCTCCGCAACGCGTCGCGCGGCCGCCAGCATCAGCGCGACGGTCAGCTCGGCCACACTGGCGTCCAGGGCGCCCGGCGTGTTGGCAACGACGATCCCGTGCCGCCGGCACTGCTCGACGTCGATGCCGTCATATCCGACGCCGAACCGGGCGATGATCGCCCCGGCGCCGTCCGCGCCGAACGCGCTCGCCCGCTCGCCCAGCGCCTCGTAGAGAGGCCCGGCGTACGTCTCGATCCCCACGATCACCGCGCGACAGCCCGGCGCCTCCGCGACGGCGTCCGCCAGCGACGCCTCCTCCGCCGGCGCGTCGCGAACATCGAGCGGGCAGGCGGAGAACACATCGGCCCCCTTGTCGAACTCTGGCCGGGTTGCCGGGACCACCTCGGGCATCGCGGGGCTCTCAATGCAGGCCCAACCGGTTTAGAGCCCCCACGCCCGTGCAAACGCCTCGAAGCTGCGGTCATAGGTATTCTCCGCGTCCGCCGGGAAGCAGCAGCCGGGCAGCTCCTTGTTCTGCAGGTGCGACTGGATGCAGTCGCAGCACACGCCCCGCTTCCCGCAGGCAGTGTACGTGCAACCGCAGAATTCCAGGTTCCGTTCCTTCTTGCACTCCATCGATCGCCTCCGCTGTTTCAATGTCCTCTCGGTCCACGTCGTGTCCGGTCAGTCTGGCAGGTGCACCTGCAGGTTTCAACCGCCTGCATTCCCGCCGGCGCCGCAGCTTCGGCAGAAGCGCTTGTATGCCGGGCCCGATCCGCGCAAAGTCTGCGGCCAAGGAGACCCTATGAGCGATCAGATTCCACAGGCCGATTTCTACTGTTCCCCCGATGGCGATAACGCCGGCGACGGTTCGCGCGACAGGCCGTTCGCTACCCTCGCCCGCGCGCGCGACGCCGTGCGGCAGCTCCGACGCACTCACGACGGCGACATCACCGTGCTGCTCCGCGGCGGAGAGTATCGCCTGACGGAGAGCGCCGTGTTCGGGCTCGAGGATGCTGCGCCGGCGGGCGCCACGGTCACCTACGCCGCCTGGCCGGGCGAAACGCCGGTGCTCACGCCGTCCGTGCCGATCACCGACTGGCGGCGCGCGGACGACGCCGGTCTCTGCCCGACCGCCCAAGGTCGCGTGTGGGTCGCCGACGTGCCGACCGACCTGGGGCGGTTCTTCACGCTCTACGCCGGCGGCCGGAGGCTCCCGCGCGCCCGCGGCGAGGGGTTCTTCCCCGAACGCGGCGACGCGACGCACACGACCTTCCCGTCCGGCGCCGTGCCGGACGACGCCGCCGAGCGCGGCGCGGAGCTGGTGATCGTCCCCGAACGGCCTTGGGTCATGAACTACCTGCCGATCGCCTCCGTCGACACCGCCGCCCGATCGTGCACCACCGCCCTGCCGGCGACCTACGCCCTCCAGCGCCCGCGGTTCGGACACTTCCCCGACGGCGGCGCGTGGGTCGAGAACCATCCGCGCCTGATCGACCGACCCGGCGAGTGGGCCCTCGACGCGCGGGAGGGCAAGGTGTACCTCTGGCCGCCGGACGGAGAGGAGCCGGACAACGACATTGTCGCCCCCGCGCTGACCGAGCTGATCCGCGTCGAGGGCGAGATCGACTACGACGGCCCGGCCGACGAGGCAGTGCGCGGGCTCGTCTTCCGCGGGTTGACCTTCACCCGCGCGGACCGGTTCGACATGTCGAAGCGCCGCGTCGGGCTCGGGCTCCAGCACGACTGGGAACTGTTCGATTCGCCGACGGCGATGGTCCGGTTCCGCGGCGCCGAGGAATGCCGCGTCGAGAGCTGCCGCTTCGCCGACGCGGGCGCGACCGGGCTGCGGATGGACCTGCACGCACAGCGGAACGTCGTCGCCGGGTGCGCGTTCGAACGGGTCGGCGGGTGCGGCGTCCTCCTAGCCGGGTACGGGCCGGGCGAGAAGGACGTCAATCGGGACAACCGGATCATCGACAACCGCATCAGCAACGTCGGCGAGCTGTTGTGGCACAGCCCGGGCGTGTTCGTCTGGCAGTCCGGGCACAACCGCATCGCCCACAATCTCATCCACCACGCGCCCTACTCGGCCGCGGTGATCAGCGGACGGATTCAATGGGACACCGAGGGGCGGCGCGAGTGCGCGGGCACGATCCGATGGCACGAGGTGGAGCGCGTGCTCGGCGACCGCCCGTCGAGGGCGCCGTCCTGGGCGGCCCGCGAGCCGCTGCTGCACGGGCGGTGCAACGTCTTCGAGGCGAACGAGATTCACCACGTGATGGAGGTGCTGGGCGACGGCAACTGCGTGTACGTCTCCGGGACCGGCGCGGGCAACGTCGTCCGCCGCAACGTCCTTCACGACGTGGAGAGCGTGCGGATGAACGCCGCCATCCGCTGCGACGACGACCAGCACGGGACGATCATCGACCACAACGTCGTGCTCCGCTGCTGCGGGGAGGGGTTCATCATCAAGGGCGCTAACGACGTGGTGAACAACGTCTTCGTCGACGTTCGCCGTCGGGCCCCGGACGGCGGCGAGGCAGTGCACACCCGCGGATACATCGTCCTGCCCTACGGCAGCGTGGCCGGGGCGCGGATCCGCAACAACGTGTTCTGCTGCCGCGAGGCGGACTACCCCCTGCTGCACGAATCGCCCGACAACGCGCAGCGGCAGCCCGGACGGCTTCGAGACGCCGATGCGGACGGCAACCTGTACTGGAGCGAGGCCGACCCGCAATGGGGCGAGCGGCACCTCGCCGCGCAGCGCCCGCACGGAATCGAGGCCGAAAGCCGCTCGGCCGACCCGAAGTTCGCCGACGTCGACGCCGGCGACCTGACCCCCGCGCCCGACTCGCCTATGCACCGGATGGGCATCGACCCGCCGGACGTCGCCGACGCCGGACCGCGCGAGGCGAGTTGACCGCGCGGGAGTTTCCGTAGGCCGACCGGCCGCGAGGCGGTAGATTGCACCCATGAAGGTCTGTCACGTCATCACGCGCCTGATTCTCGGCGGCGCGCAGGAGAACACGCTGCTGACCTGCGAAGGCCTGCACCGCCGCGGACACGAGGTGACCCTGGTCACCGGTCCTCCGCGCGGCCCGGAGGGCGAGCTGCTCGAGCGCGCCCGCGCGGGCGGGTACCGCGTGATCGTCCTGGACGCCCTGCGGCGGGAGGTGCGCCCGCTCGCCGACCGCGCGGCCGGGCGAGCGATCCGCCGCATCCTCGCCGAGACGCGCCCGGACGTGATGCACTCCCACTCGTCCAAGGCGGGCATCCTCGCCCGCAAGGCGGCGTGGAAAGTCGGCGGCATGCGCATCGTCCACACGATCCACGGGCTGCCGTTCCACCCGTACGAGCGGTGGTGGCGGAATCGCCTGTACGTCGCGATGGAGCGCCGTGCGGCCCGCCGCTCCGATGCCCTGGTCTGCGTCGCGGACGCCATGGCCCGCCAGGCGCTGCTCGCGGGCGTCGGCCGACCGGAGCAGTACACGACGATCCGCAGCGGGATGGAGACCGGGCGCTTCGAGCGCCGCCCGCCGGAGGCGGACGAGTTCCGCCGGTCGCTCGACCTGCCCGACGACGCGGTTCTCGTCACGCAGGTGTCGCGCCTGGCGCCGCTGAAGGGCCACGAGTTCCTGCTCGAAGCGGCCGGGCGGATCGACGACCCGGGCGTGCACTTCTGCCTGGTCGGCGACGGCACGCTGCGGACGCGGATCGAGTCGCAGCTCGCGCGGCGCGGGCTCACCGAACGGTTCCGCCTGACCGG